>CALDJX010000206.1 GCA_937899075.1 uncultured Planctomyces sp.
CTGAGCAGCCGTTCGACATGGCTTTCGCACGATCGCTCGGCATTGATATTGAAGATGCTTCCAGCGATCGGCTCAAAGGCGGCTCGAAAATGTGCTGCCGACTTGAGCGAGATGTATTTCATCGATGCGCAATCAATGCCGAGCGATCGTGCGAAAGCCATGTCGAACGGCTGCTCTCGCGTGGTAACGACGACGATATTGACCCTGTCGATCTTTAACCACGCCGACGTCCCCATTGATCCGGTCAGCCCGGCGAACATCGGACCGTCGTAGGCGAACGGTCCATCCGAAATGGCGAGAACCTCGGCTTCAGCTTCGACCGGCGGCCCCTGCACAGGCGACGATTTCCCACCAATCGAAATGGCGATCCGGCTACCAACTCCGGCATCGTGAGCTTTTTTCGCAACGGCAGCATCGACCATGTAAAGAATCAGCGCGTCCTGGAGCTTGAGATCGAGAAATGTCTGCAGGACTTCTGTCGAATCTCCCGGCGACCCGCCTCCGGTATTGTCGGCATGATCAGCCACGATGATCGGAAACTTGCCGGCCTCTTCACCACGACGCAACGCTTCGCGGACCGGTAGCTTCGGCACATGCCATCGGTCACGCCGTTCCCAGATCCATTCACCGAGTTCGTCAGCAGTCCGTTGTGCCAGTTGTTCATCACCGTCGGCAACCACCATGACCGAACCACCAACTTCCGGCACGTCCGCCCACGGAAAACCCGTCGCGATCGTCACGCAAACAATGCCAGGTCGAGCTTCCATCGCGTGCACCTGACGAAGCACTTCATCCATCGGTGGGTGAGCCGTCACCTGGCAGGCGGTACTCCAGAAAAGCGGCAACTGATGAATGGCCATTCGAGGTTGGATTTCACCACGGACGGTTCTCGCGATAATCTCAGCAGCCTCGACACCTCGTTCTGCCATGTCGATGTGCGGAAATGTGTCGAAGCCGACAAGTGCGTCAGCGGCGGCGACTCGGGCCCGCGTGTGATTGCCGTGCAGATCCTGTGTCACAACGATCGGACGATCCGGGCCGAGGTATTCTCGAAACGCTTCAATGACGTCGCCGTCGCCATCCTCAATCCCGTCAACGACCATCGCTCCGTGCAGATCGAGCAACGCTCCGTCGACCGGGCCGCCCTCGCGTTCCGCTTCAGCCAGACGGTCCAGCATCTCGCGTTTCATAGCGTCGTAATCTTCTCGAACAATCAACCCGTTCGGAAACGCCGACGCCCGCAGCAAAGGGACAAGTTCGAAGCCGCACTTCTCGGCTCCTTCGATAAAGCCGCCTGTGCAGACATTGGTACCGCGGAACCGCACAAGAATGTCGGCTCCGCGAATGATGCCCCGATCAAACTCGAACTGCTGCATGGTCGTCGGCGATTCGACGCACGTACTCGTCTCATGAATGATCCCGCCAGTCGCAATTCTCATGATACTATTCCCAGACGCATTAACGCCAAAAGCCGAGCAGCACATACACAGGTGGTGATGATTACAAGGCGACCACTTGCGCACTCTCGATGACTCACCTCTGCCAGGACGGAAACTCGACGAGCACTTTCTGAGCACCGTCGCGTTTGTCGCGAAAGACTTCGAAGGCTTCCTGAATCTGAGCCAGTGGAAACCGGTGAGTGATCAGCGGCTTGACGTTGACTCGACCTTCGCCAATCCACCGCATCGCCAATGGAAAGTCTCGTTCGAAGTCGGGGTTCATACTGCCGTGCAAAGTCAAATTCTTAATAACAACGTCCCGCAGACGGATGTTGACCATTTCTGGTGGAACGCCGAAACAAAGAATCCGCCCCGCCTGAGCGCACAGATCGATGCACAGGTTCATCGCCTGGTCGTAATGACCGACGCATTCGATCACGATCTCCGGAAGGTCGCCGCCGAGAATTTCTCGAACGGCTTCGATCGGGTCGTTCGTTGCGTTGCAGACGGTTTCGGTCGCTCCGAATTGCCTGCTCATTGCAAGTCGAGATTCCAGAACGTCCATACCGATGATGTGACGTGCTCCCAGGTTTCTCAACGCCATGTTGAAGAACTGTCCCATCGGTCCCTGGCCGACGACAACGACGTCTCGATCCACCATGTTCGGCAGCTTCTTTAACGCAAAAATGGCCGTTCCCAATGGCTGAGCCAGCATGCACTCTTCTTCAGACACTCGATCATCCAAAGGAATCGCTCGCGTCTCGTCGACGATGAATCGTTCCGACAATCCTTCCTGATTGACCGGCACGCAAAGAACTCGATCGCCGGCCTTGAAGCGGCTTCCGTTTGTGTCGACGACGGTGCCGGTCATCTCGTGCAGAGAATGCCCCAGCGTGATTGGCCACTCGTCAGTGCCTCGAAAGAACGGCAGGTCCGAACCGCACAAACAAGTGCATTCCGGCTGGAAGATAATCTGGCCTGGAGCCAACGGGTCGCTCGGCGCCGACGGCAATTCGGGCTCTGGAACGTCAACCAGTTCGATTCTTCCCGGACCGATGAAATTTCCTGCCAGCATGTTCGGTTCTCTTCGAAAATCTGTCGTGATAGAAAATCTGCCCCGGTCACCGAGCGGCAACCGGGGCAGACTGAGACTTCAAAACCTCGGCATCAGGCGATCAGACAAACTTCGTCACGCCAGGCAACGCGGTCGGAACGAATTCGACAGGGCTATCCCAACCTTTGGACACGTCCGGAACGAGCGACAACTGCGACTTCATCGCCATCTCCCACGTCACTTCCTTGCCCGTGTATCCGGCCATCCGTCCCATGATTGCCATCATCGTGCTGTTGACCATGCGGTCGCCGTCGTTGATGTAGTTGCC
>CALDJX010000207.1 GCA_937899075.1 uncultured Planctomyces sp.
CAGCCGCTCTCGATTAGGAACGTGTCGGAAATACGTTCCCGATACCAGCACGAAGCGCGAGCGAGTGAATACTCCGAATTCACTCGCTCGCGCTTCGTGCTGGTATGAAATCGCGAAGTTGTTCTGGCCACAATCCTTAGTTGTTGCGTTGCCAATCTGCAGCGGACTCCGTCAGGCGGAGCCTGACCTACAGAAATCGACCATCCACAAGCCTTGTCAGCGTTGCAAAATCGCGGATCACAGATCGACGCAGCTTCGCACCAACTGAATTGGGCGAATGATGTCGTTCAGGTCTGCGACTGGAACGAGACCGCCAACGACTCGACGACAGAAGATGTCGAGCATGATTTCTTCTTCGCTGCGATCGGAGCTGAGCGTTTCCTGGATCGGCTCGGCTGAATTGAGTTGCCATGAAACTCGTGCGGTAGAACTCAGCTCGGCACTGCCGCGTTCGCAACGCAGCTTGATCTCTGGTACCCAGGGATTTGACGAGTCAACTGTCAGGATCGTTGGAATCACCAAAGCCGGGCGTCTGACGCCAGCCAGCAACTCCCGCACGAAATCGGTTGCGTTGGTTGCCTTCCCGCTGTCTGTCTGGCGAAGTGTCAACTTTGCGGTTCGGCTTCTGCCGGTGTTCACTCGCGACTGGTCAGCAACGTCGCTGCTGACGGCGAGCGGCGGGTACTCGATTCGAAATTCGAAAAATGTGTCGCCGGCAGTCGCTGCATCATTCGGAACCGTCGCCTGCGAAACCGAGGCTGATGTCGGAAACGCTCGGAACAGATTGCGGCAGAAGTCGAGCCAGCCCACGAGCGATTCCAGTGTTGAGCCCGCAGCGGTGGTCGCAGCTCTTTGCTGGCCGGCCGGCGCGGATGTCGATCGCCCGGCGAGGTCGATCTCAATTTCACAAGGCTGGCCGATCTCGATCGCGAAGAGTTCCTGCAGCCGGATCGCGGCCGGAAAGAATCGTCGCCACATGGCCGGAACGATCAGGTTGTCGGAGTCGGTTTGCGGAGCAGTCAGGCGATTCCCGCGGTCTCGCCCGGAGAACGGCCAGGGAGCGAAGAAAACCGGTTTCTGCTGGCGAGCCAGTAAAGGCAGCACGGCCGTGCGAGTCCAGGCCGGGTCCATCACGAGGATCGCTTCGACGTTTCCGCGTCCGGCCAGAGCACTGATTCCCCGGATTGGGTCTGCGTCGAGATCCTTCGCGGCAGTTTCCGCTCGGGCAAACACGGGGTCGTAAACGGCTTCAACGTGGATCGGCTGCCGCAGTCGCGCAAGAGCGGGGCGAAACCGTTCCCATTGAGGGCCGACGCCGACTAAACCAACCTGAATCATGAAGCAAAACCAGGGGAGTCGCGATGTGAGAGGCGTAAAAACGATGGCGTGGTTCGAATTTCGCTATTGGAAAAACCGAGGAGAATAACACATTCAACCATGCTTTGCCCAGACCTGGAAATATTGCTGAAAGCTGGCGAAAAGGGGGTTCTGAGGCTCTGGTAAAACAAGGCCCTGATCCAATAACCTCGCAGGCCGCGCTCGATTTTCCGGGCGTTTGCTGCGTTGAGTTGGTCGGTTGAATTATTCACGAATGGCAGGGAGCCGTTGTGTCACTGATAAAGGTTATGGAACCTCGGTTCCGAGGCGATATTCGATTTCGCGGTGCGGCGTACGTTCAAAGCGAGCGGGTTGAGATCACTCATGTCACCGACGACCGGCTGTACGGCGTCGTTCACGACGGCGACGAGTTTCAGACGCAGCTGTCACGCGATGACACTCAAATGGTCCCCTTCTGCACCTGCGCCAAGCCAGGACAGTTGGAAATCCACTGCAAGCACGTCTGGGCGACGATCCTGATCGCCGAAGATCAGGGCTACATCAATAGCGGTGTCCGAACGGGACATTTTCCGCCGTTCGTCGCCATCGACGACGACCTCGACGTCGATCTGGATTCCGACCTCTTTGACGACATCTCTATCGGAGACGCCTACGCGCCCACTCAGCAGAAGACGCGAGCACCTCGCCAGATCGAGCGATCGCTGAGCGACTGGGAACGTCGACTGAAAACAATTCGCGACGACCTGGATGAAGGGGAACTGGCGTCGGCGACGTCGCGCGAGCGCGAGATCCTTTTCCAGCTCGACATCGGCGCCAGCCGCGAACACGGACAGATTATTGTCGACGTGGCGCAGCGGCAGCGTCGAGCCAGCGGTCAGTGGGGCAAGATGAAGCCCCTTAAGTTGAAGCCCGGAAAACTCGATGATGTCGAGCGGGAAGAGGATCGCAACATCCTCGCGCTGATGGGTGGAGGCGTCATTGATCGAACGAACTGGTTCGGGCAGCAGAGCGAATTTCAGACAGCCGTTTATCGATACCGCCTGCCGTCTGAACTCGGTGAAAAAGTCCTGCCGTTGCTCTGCAAGACTGATCGGTTTGTCATTTTCGATCCGACGGGTGACGACACCACGAAGAAAGTCACCTGGGACGATGGGCCCGCCTGGCAACTATCAATGCAGGTTGTGCAGACGACCGACAAGATAGTTCTGGAAGACGAAACCGCGCATGAAGAGGCTGGCAAAGAGGCTGACAACGAAGCCGACGAAGAAGAAGACTTTGGTACAGACGCGGATGTCGACGCAGAAGGAGATTCCTCAGACGAACCGCGTACCTACTGGACACTGGAAGGCCGCCTGTCGCGAGAGGACGAAGAAAGTACAACGTGCGACGTCGGAGACGTCACGCTGATCGTACCGGGCGGCTTCGTCGTCCGAGGCCGATCGATCGCTCACCTGGAAGATTTCGGCGCGTACGAGTGGATCCGGTTGTTGCGTTCAAAAGACGTCATCCGCGTTCCCGAGGGCGATGAGTCTGACTTCGTCGATCAGTTGCTCGACATGCCAGCCATGCCGCAGCTTGAATTGCCAGAACAGTTGAAGCTGGAAGAAGTCACTTCCGTTCCGAAACCAAAACTCATCGTCGCGGCACCGAAAGGTCGCTGGAAATACGAGAAGCTGCGAGCGGAACTGCACTTCGACTATGACGGAACCGACGTGCGCGGCTCCAGCCGCCGAGCGGTGATCGTTCAACGGGAACTTGGCCGAGCTTTGGTTCGGAATCGCCATGCCGAACAGGAACTGTGGCGCAAGCTCGATCAGTTCGGCTTTCGACGGCTGCTCGACCGTCGTCGCGGTGCGCATGATGTTGAGATCTCAACCCGTGATCTGGGACCGGCGGTTCGTCAGCTGATCGAAGAAAAATGGCAGGTCCAGGCGGACGGGCGGGACGTGCGTCAGGCTGGCTCGATCCAGTTTCGAGTCAACACGTCCACTGACTGGTTTGAACTTCAAGCCGACGTCGACTTTGCCGGTCTGAATGTGTCTTTGCCCGAGCTGCTCGCAGCGCTGTCGCGAGGCGAAACGACGATCCAGCTTGACGACGGGTCGATGGGAATTCTTCCGGAAGAGTGGTTGGCTCAGTACGGACTGCTGACCGGTTTGGGAACTCCGGATGGAGAGAACCTGCGGTTTTCAAATACGCAAGCCGGACTTCTGGACGCACTTCTTTCAGGTCAGGAATCCGTTGACTACGACGAGAAGTTTCTCGACATCCGCGACCGAATGCGACATTTCGACGGAGTGGACGAAGCAGTCGCGCCGCCATCCTTCAAAGGCGAATTGCGAGGCTATCAGAAAGAAGGCCTCGGCTGGCTGCAGTATTTGCAGGCCTTCGGATTCGGCGGCTGCCTGGCAGACGACATGGGTCTGGGAAAAACCGTGCAGCTCCTCGCGCTCCTGCAGGAGCGCAAAGACCAGAAGATGGAACCGAAGTATCCGACGCTGATCGTCGTTCCGAAATCGCTTCTCTTCAACTGGATGGAGGAAGGGCAACGATTTACTCCCGACTTGAAAATGCTCGAGTACGTCGGCATCGAGCGAGCTCAGCTGCGTGACGAATTCCACAAAGTAGACGTCATTCTTACAACGTACGGAACGCTTCGTCGCGACGTTTACCAGCTCAAGGACATTCCGTTCGACTACGTCGTGCTCGACGAAGCGCAGACGATTAAGAACTCGGCGTCTCAAGTCGCCAAGGCTTCCCGTCTGGTCAATGCGCGATACCGCGTTGCTCTGAGTGGTACGCCGATCGAGAACCATCTTGGCGACCTGTGGTCGATCTTCGAATTCCTCAACCCAGGGATGCTTGGTCGAAGTTCGCTGTTTCGGATTTACGCAGCCGACGCAACGGATACGGAATCCCGCGAGCTGCTTCGCAAAGGCCTGGATCCATTCATCCTGCGACGCACGAAGCAACAGGTTGCCAACGATCTGCCAGAGAAACTTGAGCAAACGCTTTACTGCGACATGGGTCGCGAACAACAGAAACTTTACGACGAGATGCGGGCTCACTACCGCGAGTCACTCATCGGCCTGGTGAAAGACCAGGGCCTGGCCAAATCGCAAATGCACGTGCTCGAAGCACTGCTGAGATTGCGTCAGGCGGCTTGCCATCCGGGCTTGCTCGACGATGAACGAATTGACGGCGCGTCGGCCAAGATGGATGTTCTTCTTTCACACGTTGAAGAACTCATTGGCGAAGGGCACAAAGCACTGGTCTTCTCTCAGTTCACCAGCCTGCTGTCGATCGTGCGGAAGCGGTTCGAGGAGAATGGGATCACCTACGAATACCTCGATGGTCAAACTCGCAACCGCAAAGAACACGTCGACAGATTCCAGAACGATCCCGACTGTCCCGTCTTCCTTATCAGCCTGAAGGCCGGCGGCCTGGGCCTCAACCTGACGGCGGCGGAGTACGTGTTCCTGCTCGACCCCTGGTGGAACCCAGCCGTCGAAGCGCAGGCCATCGACCGGGCTCACCGAGTCGGGCAAACCAAGCAGGTCTTTGCGTACCGGCTCATCTGCCGCGGCACGGTCGAAGAAAAGATCGCCTCGCTGCAGAAGCAGAAGAAGGAACTCGCCGACGCCATCCTTCAGGAAAACAATTCCGTGATGAAGAAAATGACCGTCGAAGACCTCGACATGCTGCTTTCCTGACGGCTTCGGCTCGCCATCATTCTCGCATCCGTAGCGCGGCATACTTGCGCGAGACGACCGATCAGCCGGATACTGACTCGCTGAGTTGCCCGAAGCGTGGCACAGCGAGGGCATCGGCGAAGAGCGATCTTCGGCCTCGTGCTTGCGCTTCGGAAACTCTGTTTCACGGCATAATTGCCCATTGAAAAATGGGGCTATCTTATTCCGACGTGTGCCACTGGCTCTGCCAGTGCTGGATTGCCTGAATTCGCCGTTTCAAAAAGGCACTGGCAAAGCCAGTGGCACACTTTTTCAACGGGCTGATAAGTTCACGACATAGGCAGGCGTGTCTATCTGCTTGTCGGAGCATCTGCTGAATTCTGGCCAGCAGGCGGCAGCAATTCAGCCTTGAGAAACTCGTAAGCCTTCTCCAGAGCTTCCCGATCCATCGCGGCCTGGATGTGCCCCGCGCCTTCGATCTTGTGAAACTCGGCCTTCACGCCGGCGGCCCTGAGTGCGCCGAAGCACGACTGGCTCCAGGGCAACGGAACGAGCGTATCTTCGGTGCCGTTAAAGAAGAATGTTGGTGGGTCGTCTTTATCAACGAACGCAGACGACGATGCGGCGAAAAACTTTTCGGGAACGGTGTCCAGTGTGCCGCCCATCAGGAATTCACACCATTTACCTTTGTCGGGAAACCATCGGAAGTCGGTCGGCGCACCACCCGCGACGACAACCTGAAGTCGAGTGTCGACGTTACCGTTCTCCTTCGTCGGTGCTTCGCCGGTCGTACCGAGAAGCGAGACAAGGTGCCCTCCGGCTGAGTATCCGATGGCGCCGAGCTTTTTCGGATCAACTTTGTAGTGGGCCGCGTTTGCACGCATCCACTTCACCGCCGATCGGCAGTCTTCGATCTGGGCAGGAAACTTGTGCTCCGGAGCGAGCCGATAGTCGATCGCAAAGCAGACAAATCCAGTCTTCGCCAGGGCCTCAGCATAGCCTCTCAGCTGCTTGCGGTTTCCCATCCGCCAGGCGCCGCCGTGCACCACCAGAACTGCCGGCGATGGGCCACCCTTCTCTGGCAGGTAAGCATCGAGCAGCAACTCTCGATCACCGACCTTCGAATAGACAATGTCGTTTCGGATTTCAAACTTGAATTCGGCCGGCTGTTGCGACGCCAGAGCGAGCGTCAACGCAACAAGAGAAGCTGGTAGCATGGCCGTTGGTCCTTGATGGTGTTTTCGATCGTTGTGTGCCGACGAGAATTGTTGTGGCACAGCTTGAGCCAGGCAATCCCGCTGTGGTCAACCAGAAGCAGCAACTTGTGCGCGACCAACCGGCGGCCCCACTCGGCAAGTTTCTACTGATTCGCAGAGTGTGTCCACAGGGCTGCTTTTGAATTCGTACGAGCCTCAG
>CALDJX010000208.1 GCA_937899075.1 uncultured Planctomyces sp.
GCCATTTCACCGATACCCCAGTTTCTACAACGTCAGAATCCTTAACGGCGTTGCCCCCCGGGGGAGAGATAGCGGTCTTAGCCGCGGGTGAGGGGGCTTTGGAGTCGAAACCCTAACCCTTCTGATCTGACAGCAGATTTTCAAACAGGATGAAACGGAGAGAGCAGAGACAGAATTCGAACGATGTCTCAGTTCTCTCTGCTGACTCCTTTTCAAAATCGATTCTTCTCAAAAGCACATAAGAAACGATCTTTCGGCCATGACTGAATCACCAGGCAGCGACGACTTAGCAGAAACCTCAACGTCCGAAGGTCCGTGGTACGCCGGCGTCACTCGATACCAGTGGCTCGTCCTCACGATCGCGTCGGCTGGTTGGGTGTTCGACGTCTTCGAGGGGCAACTCTTCGCGGTCTACAAGACCCCGGCAATGGCTGACATCCTGCAGGTCGCCGAAACCGACCCGCTGGTGGACCAGTTTTCAAATTACGCACTTGCGGCATTCATGATCGGCGGAGCTTTTGGTGGTCTCGTATTTGGAATGCTGGCAGACCGGATTGGTCGTCGTCGTTCGATGATTTACAGCATCCTTGTGTACTCGTTTTTCACGGGCATGCACTACTTTGCGACATCCGCTTGGGTGATCGTCGGATTGCGATTCTTCGTAGCGATGGGCGTCGGCGGCGAGTGGGCGATCGCAGCGGCACTGGTCTCCGAAGTCTTTCCCAAACGAGCACGCGCAATCGCCGGAGGTATCTTTCACGCGTCCAGTGTGTTGGGTGCGGTTCTAGCGTCGCTGTGCGGAATGTTCCTTGCTTTATCGAACTGGCGGATTGCATTCCTGATCGGTCTGGTGCCAGCGTTGCTGATTCTCTGGATTCGATCCAGTTTGAAAGAGTCCGAGCGTTGGGAGGAATCACAGGCTGCGACGGATTCAACCGACAAGAAGCCGGGTATGATGTCGGCATTGCCGGCGTTGCTTGGCGATAGACGTTGGGCCGGTCGGGCATTCCTGGGACTGTCACTCGCTTCGATCGGCATGGGGACATACTGGGGCGTTTACGCTTGGGGGCCAGAGCTTGCGACCGATGTCCAGAAACGCGAAGCGGCCACTCTGTCAGGCTTGGAATTGCAGACGCACGTGCACGACGTAATCGCAGAATACGTCCCGCCTTCGGATAACAAGCTGATGGTGTTTCTGGTGGCTGCGGACGAAATCGCACTGAACGCAGGACTCGACGATCAAGGCGAGCCGCTCAATTCTGAAGAGTCAGTCAGCGACCGAGTTCTCGAAAAGAGGGATGTGGCTCGACATCAGATCGCGTTGCTGGGCGAAACCCAGAAACTTGAATCAAGTTCGAATGGAACGCCAAATCAACAGCTAACCGTGAAGTACCGAGAGATTCTTGAGAGCGGAATCGCCCGGCGACTTTACAGTCGCAACTCTAACTTTGCGTATCTAATTATGAACTTCACGGGGGGATTGCTTGGTCTGCTGGCGTTTGCGCCGCTGGCCTCAATCGCCGGCCGGCGGCCAGCGTTCGCCTTCTATCACCTCGGTGCGTTGATTATGGCCCCTGCCACGTTCTACTTCGCAAGCAGTCTTAACCAGACGATCATTCTGCTCTCAGTCATGGCGTTCTTCGTCGTTGGAATGCACGCCGGATACGCGATTTACTTTCCGGAACTGTTTCCGACACGTCTTCGGGCAACCGGAGCCAGTTTTTGCTTCAATGTCGGCCGTCTTGTTGCCGCGTCAATTCTCATCGGACGTGTGTATCTACGTGAGTCGTTTACGGCGACATACGGAGCGTCGCTGGGGTTGCGATACGCTGTCGCCACATTGGCACTTTTGTTTGCGGTTGGACTGGTGTTGCTGATCTTTGCCCCCGAAACAAACAAACAGGAACTCCCCGAGTAACTCCGCGGCCGTTTTCTATTTGACGGGCTTCTGCAAGGTCATCAGGTAGGCGACAAGGTTGCGGATGTCGCGGCGGGAGAGGGCTTTGGTCATTTCGGGCATGATCGATGTTTTCTGTTCGAGGGCCTCGTCGATTTCGTCGTTCTGGACGACGACTTCTTTGCCCTGAGCGTTGGCGAGGACCGTCACTTTGTCGTCCTTTCGCAACGGCAGGCCGACAACGATCTTGCCAGAATCCAGAATCAACGTTTGCGATCGAAACTTCGGCTCGATGTCGGCGCTCGGGGCAATGATCGATCGCAGCAGATACTTCGCGTCTCGCTTCAGAGCGATGCTTTCCAGATTCGGCCCGACAGTGCTTCCCGTCTTTCCAACCTTGTGACAGCGGATGCATTGCACCGTGATGTGCGTCATGAAGATCTCTTTGCCGACGACCGCGTCGCCACCAGTGAGGCACTCGGAGAATCCAGCGACTGGGTCACGATCGTCATTTCTTGACCGAGCTGTTTCATTTTTTTGACGGAGCATCGCGACCTGCAGTTTCTTGCTGGTACTCGCCGCTGCCGTTTCCAGCAATTCCAACTCCGTGCCAGGCGAAGCGTTGCCAGCAGCCAGCTTCGAGAATTCTTCTTCGAGAACATCGTCGGCTTCAGGTGTGCCGATTTTCCCGAGCATTTGGATGGCGAACTGTCGTTCACGGAGTGACTGAGAATCTGCCAGAACGTTCTGGACTGCCGCGAGCCCCTCTACCGGATCGTCACAAATAATTTCGAGCGACGTGATGCGCAGCGATTCGTTATCCGACCTAAACGCTTCATAAACAACATCCTGCAGGTCGGAATAACTCTGCGCGACGAGCACATTCAAGGCTTCAATCCGCAGCGTGCCGTCCGATCTATTGTCGAGAACGACTTTGGCCAACTTTGACAGGGCCTCGTCCGTCAGACGATTCTCAAGGTGCCTCGACGCTTTCAAAGCTGCTGCACGAACTGTTGGGTCGGAGTCGCCAAAGAGTCGGCTTAGCGTAGTGGCCAGTTTGTCAGATTCAACGTTGCGATAATCACGGTAGTATGCACGTGCCCGACCATCGAC
Source organism: uncultured Planctomyces sp. (assembly GCA_937899075.1). Classification (GTDB taxonomy): domain Bacteria; phylum Planctomycetota; class Planctomycetia; order Planctomycetales; family Planctomycetaceae; genus JABMPE01. The sequence continues at coordinate 3,011 of CALDJX010000208.1, forward strand.
CCGGTCCAGCCGGGGCGGGCTTCGCCATTCACTCAACGCTTCCAAGGCGTCGAGGCGTAAGTTCGACGGCACATCGATCCGTGCTGCGTATTGAGCGACTCTTTCCGCCGAGCCGGTATCGCCGATCAGGAATGCACAACCAACGGCTCGGCGAACGAGTGATTCGTTTGAGTGACGAATGCCAGGTAGGGACTGTGCGAGTCGTTTTGCATCCTCTGGAATTTCGAGAAAAGGATTTCTGTGACGGGCCAATCGTTCGTAGACAGCGAGAGCCGCCTCGGTCGCAACGGTTGAGTCGGCGTCGTCAAGAAACGCGATAAGCCCTGCAGACGGTTCGCGGTCGGCTGTGAAGCTTACGTCAGTCTGGTGACGCAGCGCGATCACAGCGGCCAGTCTTACCGACGGCAAATCGTGAGTAGCCAGCGTCTTGAGTGTGTTTGATGAAGGCTCGCCGCTCATTCCCAGCGAAACCGCATGTCGCATGTAAACATCGTCGGCTTTCAGAGTTGTTGCCAGACGAACGAGGGCGGGCAGAGCGTCCGGATGCGGATGATTTCGCAGAGAGATTGCCGCGTGAAACTGAACTCGCGGTTCCGGATCGTTCAGCAGCGGAACCAGTCGAGCACCGTCGAACTGGTCAAGGTCGCTGACTGTGCGAGCGACTTGAGCCCGGAGTTCGGAGTCTTTGTTACTGAGCAGCTCAACGAACGTTTTGTGGATCGCCGCGACGTCGATCTCTGAATCCTTCGATCGAGCAAGCTGGCCGAGCGCCCAGACTGCGTGAATTCGCGATATCTGAGTCTCGCTGTTTCGCGCGACCGATTGCAGCTCGGAACTGACTCGTCGTCGTACAAGTTCGAACTGGCATCCGAAGCGAACTCGCTGATCGGCGTGAGCGAGGTGGTCGATCAGTTTGACAGTTTCCCAATTTGCGAAACCCTCGGTGAGCAACTGCTGTGTGCCGGTTCGCCGTTCTGAGTTCGCCGCATCGGGAACGTCGATTTTCCAGACGGCCCCCTTCTGATTGAGTGGGTAGCCGCCGCCCCAGTCGACTCCGTACAGAGCGCCGTCTGGTGCGAAGTTGATTCCGACCAGCGGGATACCTCGACCGATCTCGTGCTCGTTGATCATCTCGAACGAAGCGCCGCTCGGCTTCACCTGAAACGCTCGCTGTTCGCCTCCGGGCGCTCCGGTCAGGAAGAAGTAGTCTTTGTATTCCGGACTGAGAGCCGTGCCCGGGTTGAAGGCGAACCCGGCCGGGCCGTTCAGCGAGTGACTGATCGGCGGGACGATGTATGCCGGTTGGCCTTCGTGCCAGGTGACCCAGAGTTTCTCTTCCGTCCAGGGATTGTAGCCGCTGCTGCGGTACTGGTAGTTGCACCGCCAGCCAGCGTCCATGCCCTCGACAATGTAAACAAACCGTTCGCGTTCGCCGGGCTGGTCGGCGTCGTTGTCGACTCCGAACAGGTTGCCGTACTGATCGAACGCCAGTTCCTGAACGTTTCGCAGTCCGTGTGCGAAGACTTCAAAGTCGGAACCGTCCGGGTTGCACCGCATCACTCCGCCCTGGTTGGGATAGTGAAAGCGTCGCCCCTCTTTCGAAGTGACGCTGATGCCTTTGTCGCCGACCGTCCAATAGACCTTTCCGTCAGGCCCGACGGTCAGACCGTGCATGTCGTGCCCGCCGTAAGCGATGTGAAGCCCGAATCCGGTAGCGATGACTTCGCGCTGATCGGCTTTGCCATCGTCGTTCGTGTCGCGAAGTTTCCAGACGTCGGGAGCGATCGTTGAATAGACGTTTCCATCGTGCCAGAGAACTCCCGCCGCGATGCCGGTCACTTCGGTTTTGAAATCTTCGGCGAACACACTGGTTCGATCTGCGATGCCGTCACCATTTGTGTCTTCGATGAGATGGATCTTCTCGCTGATCACCATGAGGTCGCGAAAATCATGCGAGCCGTCGCCGTTCAGATCCTCAATCTTCGGATTGCCTCTGGACTTTCCATCCGCGGCCGGCGCGAGCATGCGGCGATAAAACGCTCGCTTGTCGGCAACGGACTGAAAGCCAACGTCGTCAGAAATCCATTCGCGAAAGGCTCGGATATCGAGGTCCTGAATTTTCCGTCGCGCCGTCTGTGTGACGAACGCTCGTCCGCGATTGTCGAAGCTGATGGCGACCGGGTCGGGCACATTGACGTCGCCGCTCCAGCGAGAAAACTCCAGCTCTGCCGGAGCAGAGTTGCTGGAGCCTTCGTCCTGAGCCTTCGAAACGCTGGGTGCGAGAATCGTCAGGACAGCGAACAGGAACGCCAGAATTCGGGAGCAAGGCATGAGAAGACTCCGGACGCAAATCGCGTCAATCTCGAAGGTGGGCTGGGCGAAGGCGGGATCGTCGGGGTGAGGGACGATCATCGTACGACAACCTCGCGTGCTGATTCCACTTCGTGACGATCAGTTTTCTGGCGATCGGTTCGGAGCTTTCGCGACGTCAGTCCATTTCGAACAGCAGTTTTTGCTGCGCACGTCCGGACAGGTCGAAGAGCTCGGCTGCCGACACCGCGTCTGGATGCTGGTGGTAAAAGGCGAGGCACTCGGCTTCGCGGCCGCGAATGATGCGCCGACGTTTCAGCTGCCCAAATTGCGAAGTGATCACGGTCCAATGCCCGGATCGCTCGCCGGCATCGCGGTGAATAATGACCCAGTCGTGAGTCATTCCCGCCTCGTGCGCGTGTGCCGTGTTCGAGAAGGCTGCCGTGTAATGCCACTTGTTTCGACGAGTGTGGAGAATTGGCAGCCACTCCTCACCGTTCGGGTTGAATTGCCGCGGAGCAATTCGAACCAATTGGTCATCGGCCGCTTTCGTTCGATATTCAGCGTCGATGCTGAGCAACTGGCCGACCGACGTCGCGGCGTGATCGAGGACTGGTTTCGGCGGCGTCACCGCTCGCTGAAGAACGACTGGATGACGATTATGAATCACCCGACGCGGCCGAGGGCTGTCGGGCGACCGCATGAAGCGGGGTGAGAGACCGTTGCCACGCAGAAGTTCGAGCGTCGGCATGAGTCCGGTCTGCAGAAACTTCTCGACCGACAGAGCCAGAGATTGACTGAGGCCGGGGATTTCTTCGAGCCCTTCGCGACCGGAGTCATCAAAGATGCGATCGACCGGGCAAAGAAGTTCTCGCAGAACGGTCGAGCCTCGTCGGTAAGCAGCGATGCGGAAGTCGGTCGAGCAGCGACCTTTCAGCAGATCAGCGATTTCGTCAAAGCATCTGGCGACAGCGTCGTTGACGCCGGAGATCGCTTCTTCGTGTGACGTACCTGGCTTCATTTCGGCTGCTCCTTTTCCTTGACCAGCATTCGGTCGACAGATCAGCGACAGCAGTAAACGCCTCGGTAATATGTACGAGATTTTATTCGTAGAACGAGCAAAGCAAAGACGAAGAATCTGGATTCTTTTCCAAATTTTAATTTCGACGAATTGGAGATCTTGACGTCGCCCGGCAGCTATTTATCTATCGGACGGGCGTGACGGCACGGCAGATTCTTCGGTCGAAAAACACCGCAAGCCGACTTCGAAGATCGAAGCCGGCTTGCGGATGACGTTTGGATTGGACGTTGACTCAGCGAGCTTGTCGCTCAGTGAGTTGCTCTAGCTACCGCACGATCCCGTAGTGCATGACGGCTGCGGGCAGCAGCTCGTCACAGGAACCTGACGGCAAACAACGCGTGGCACGCAGACAGTTTCCGTGTAGGGAACCTGCTTAGGCACTCGGCGAGTGTTGTTGACGTAGCGGGTTTCGCAAACCTGACGGCACACGGTGTAAGGAACCTTGCGGGTCTTTGTTTCCGAAACGTACGAGCACGTCGTGTAAGGCACCTTCGTGCAGACAGTTTGCTTCTCAAAAGAAGTCACCGTGTGCGGCACCTGACGGTTCCGGGTTTCGCATCGCCATGAGCAAACCGTGTACGGAATGCGGCGGGTGCGGGTTTCGGTTTTCGTCGAGCAGACCGTGTAAGGAACCTTCTTCTGGCGAGATTCCTTCTGCATGCAGCAGGTGGTGTAAGGAACTCGGCGAGTCTTCTGCACAGGAACCATGCGGCAGACCGAGTAAGGGACTCGGCAGCGTTTGACCTGGCGTTCCATGCGAGTGCACATGACCGTTTTCTTTTCGGTCCGTGGCACCCAGACCTGCCGACATGTCGTCGAGCCTGGCTGGAAGAATCGTTCGGTCCGATTACAGCCTGGCTGGTAAACCTGACGGCAACTGTTGCAGTCGTAGTTCCAGCTTCCCGGAGACTGCACGCACTTGCTGCATGAGTTGTCCGGACACTGTTCAACGACGGTCTTGTACGAGCCGCCGCAGACGTCGATCTGCTTGCACTCGACGACCGGCTTGCAGACCGTGTAGCAGACTTCGCGGTAGCGGGTTTCGGTACACGGCTTGTGAGTCGTGTAGCATTCTTCACGGTAGCAGGTCTTGTAGACCGGCTTGCAGACGTCGTAGCAGACTGTCTTGTAGCAGGTTTTGTAGCAAGGCTTGCAGACGGTGTAGCACTCGTTGCGGTAGCACGTCTGAGTGTGTGGCACTCGGACGGTGTACTGCTCGTTGCGGTAGCACGTCTTCTGAACCGGCTTGCAGACGGTGTGCGGCACGTCTTTGTAGCAGACCTGATAGACAGGCTTCTGGATGTTGTAGCACTCGTCGCGGAACTTCGTTTCGTAGACGTTACGGGTGCACGTGATCGGTTGCTGCTCGCAGACCGTGTCATAAACCGTTCGGTACTTCGTCACCTGACATTTGTCATAGACGACGTCCTGGACAGTCTTGTAACACGTTGAGCACGAGCTTGCGGCAGAATAGTCCCCGCACGGCGAACACGCCGACGTCGGACAGCAACTGTAGCTGGCAGCTCCGCAATAGCCTGCCAGCGCTGATTGACCAATTCCTGCGACAAGCAGGCCGGCCAGAACAGCGAGTTTCATAGCGAGTCTCATCTGAGTCACTCCTTCCGTAATCCAAGTGAATCCAATCCAAAGGAGATTCACCGTTCAGAAGGTCGACAGCGTTGCCCGACTTCTCAGAATTCGACCTGGCAATCTCGGGGGAAAAACCTCCGAGAGCAAAGTCAAACTAAAAAAGGCGTGTCGATCCACGAACGGAAGAATCTCCGTACGTATTTGGTCGACAGAACACCTTCCCTGCTTGAAGCAACTGGCACAGTCAGACGACTCCCCGCCAACGGGGAGCCGCCGCCGCCTACTCAGTCGTGAAAATTGTTACAGGGTGCCCGCTTCGCCCGTTCAAGCTGGAGCGACTTTGCCGGTTACGGCGAGGCTAACGGTTCGCCGGAGCGTCAGGCGAACACTTTTTCGACGACGTGGCCGCCGACGTCGGTCAGGCGGTAGTCTCGCCCCTGGAAGCGGAACGTCAGTTTGAGATGGTCCAGCCCCAGCAGATGCAGCAGCGTGGCTTGCAGATCATGGACGTGGACGACGTCTTCGACGGAGTTGTAGCCGAGTTCGTCGGTTGCTCCGATTGACTGCCCGCCTTTCACGCCGCCTCCCGCCAGCCACATCGAGAAACCATTGATGTGATGGTCCCGGCCGATCAGGTCTCGCGGTTCGCCTTGAGGAGTGCGGCCGAACTCGCCGCCCCACACGACGACGGTGTCGTTCAGCAGGCCTCGTTGCTTCAGGTCTTTCACCAGTGCCGCGGACGGTTGGTCGGTCTCTCCGCAGCGAGCATCCAGAGCCTTACCAAGGTCCGTGCCAGGATTTCCGTGATGGTCCCAGTCTGTGTGGTAAAGCTGGACGAACCGACTGCCTCGTTCAACGAGTCGTCGAGCGAGCAAACAGTTCCGCGCGAAGCTCGGTTTAGCGACGTCGGTGATGCCGTAGTCGGCGAGCGTTTCTTTCGTTTCGCCGGACAGGTCCATCAGCTCGGGAGCGCTGCTCTGCATGCGGTACGCCATTTCGTACGCGGCGATCCGCGTGGCGATTTCTGGATCGCCGATCTGGTCCAGTCGTGCCTGGTTGAGATCTTTGACGGCGTCGACAAACTCGCCCTGACGCTTCCGGTCGAAACCTTTCGGCGATGAGAGATTCAGAATCGGGTCAGCACCGTTCAGCAACGGCACGCCCTGGTAAGTCGTCGGCAGAAATCCGCTGGACCAAAGCGGTGTGCCGCCACGAGGGCCGCGCGGGCCGGAGTTGAGCACCAGGAAGCCCGGCAGGTCGTCGGCTTCGCTGCCGATTCCGTACGTCACCCATGAGCCCATGCTCGGTCGGCCGCTGAAACGTTCGAAGCCGGTATTCATGTAGAGCTTCGCTGGGCCGTGATTGAAGACTTCCGTCTTCATGCTGCGGATCAAGCAGATGTCGTCGGCAATCGAGCCAACATGCGGGAGCAGTTCCGAAAGTTCGAGACCGCTTTCACCGTGCGGTTTGAACTTCCGTTTTGTCCCGAGCAGTTTGGCGTCCTTCTTGATAAACGCGAAACGCTTGCCCTCGACGTACGACTCCGGGATGACCTGCCCGCTTAGTTCCTGAAGTTTCGGTTTGTAATCGAAGAGTTCCAGGTGGCTCGGACCTCCGGCCATGAAGAGGTAGATCACGTTCTTCGCGCGCGGTGGATGATGACCGTCCTGCGGTGCGAGCGGGTTGGTCAGCCGCGGATTCTTCGCATCTTCTGTCTTCGCGGCAAAGATTTTTCGATCGGACATCAGCGACGCCAACCCGATACTCCCCAGCGAAAGCCCGGCGTTGCCGAAGAAGTGCCGACGAGTCTGTTCGATGATCGGGTTGACTGAACTATTCATCGTGCCTGTCCGACGTAAAGGTAGGCTGGGTCGCGACCCAGCTTTATGTGATTCCGTAATGCTGGGTCACGACCCAGCCTACCGCATCTTTGTCGCTTTGACCGTGGGCTGTCGGGCATCACGTCGTCAGGTCGGTGATCATCCCGATGTAGGTCAGCACGACTTTAAATACGAAGAAGATGATGAACCCGGCGACGAACAACCAGACCACAACGCTGATCGCACTGGTCAGAATTTTCAATGCTCGGCGGGCATCTTCTTCGAAATGCGGGCTCAGTCGATGAAGCGCTTCCGGGACCGTGCCGGATTCTTCCGCGACAGAAACCATTTCGAGAAACTCCTCGGTGAAGAGTCGGCTTTGCGCGAGACTTTCAGTCAGGCTGGAGCCTTCCATCACGGCTGAAGTAATGAATGGCGTCTGAGCGACGAATGCTCCGTTGCCGGTTGCTTTCAGACTTCCCTGCAAACTTCGATTCACCGGCATCCCGGTCTGCTGAGTCAAGTAGTACGACCAGGAGAATCTGGCGATCGCGAACGATCTCATGCAGCGTCCCAAAACCGGAACCATCAGAAGCAACGGATCGACAATCGCCTTGGCCTGAGCCGCTTTCTGAATCATTAGCCAGACGGCGAACATGGCAGCGAAGGTTCCGAACGTTCCCGTCAGCCAGATCACGGCACCAGTCGGACCTTTCAGGCCGAACACAATATTCGAGATAGCGTTGTCGCCGCCGATGAGCCCAAGGACCATGATCAGAATGGCGATGACAAAGATCGCGGCGACCAGCTGAAACACCGGCCAGATCAACGATCCGATTAACTCTTTCTTCATCCGGATATTGGCGTCGTAATGTTCAGCCAGGTGCTTGAGAACTTCGGGCAGCGAGCCGGTCTCTTCGGCCATCGAGACCATCTCGACGAACAGCGTCGGGAAGAACTTGCCGTGCTCCTTCAGTGCCTGCGAAATGTCCGACCCTCCCTGAATCGCGTCGGAAACTTCTCGCAGCACTTTCTTTGTCGGGCCGTGCATGGCCTTCTTCGAGGCGATGCCGATTGCTTTTCGGATCTGAATGCCGGACTCGAGCATCGTCGCCAGCGACCTCGAAACAATCGCCAGTGTCTTAGGCGGAACTCGAGACGCGAAGATCATGACGGTGTCTTTCCGAGACGGTAGCGAAATCGAATTCCGAGGGCAGGCGGCTCAGGAATCAGCCGTCGATGCTCCACTCGCCGAGCGAAACCGTGAATTTCGTTCGCATCTGACTGATGATGGCGATTGCCAGGATCGGTGAAAACTGTTCCGGTTGATGCAGCATCTCGATCAGCCCGTACTTCAGGATTGGATCGCCACGCAGTACAACGATTTCGAGTTGCTGGTCTTCGCGATGTCCACCGACGATCCGGATCAAATCCTCGGGCTGCCTCACCGATTTGCCATCGATTTCGACGACGATATCACCGACCAGAATTCCGGCGTTACCGGCCGCTCCTCCCGCACTCACTTTACTGATGGCACACCCGAGCGGCCCGGGCAATCCCATGCCGACTCCAAGCATCGCCGGTCCGCGAGGTTCAAATTCAGTATCCGGCATCTCGAGTTTAAGATCTTCGATCGCCTCCTTCGGAAGTGGATGGCCACTTACCAGATAGATCTTGAGCAGTGATTTAAGACGCGACAGATGCCTGAGCCCATCGACGCCGCCCATCCAGTGTCGGTCGATGGCCGCCGCCTGAGCCCATCCCTGTTCAGGACGAATGTGCTCGCCGTTGACGAGCACCGGAAAATCGTGCTGCATCTGAATCTGGCCGCCGAGTCGACGAACTTCGGCAATGGCTCGTCGCTGGGTGACCGTGAAGCGATTGGCTTCGAGCGTCTGCGCTGCCTTCTGCGCGACGGCCGGAAGTTTGGATCGAGAAATCAACTGATTCAGACTAGCCTCTGCCTGGTCAAACGCGACGGCATCTTCGGAGAGGTACAACGTTTCGAGAATCGCCACGGCTCGCAGCCCGGCTTCCAGGTTGTCCTGCAAAGCGATCTCTGTCACGGGAGCGATGACTGACGGGCCGAGCGACGGCAGCTTCTTCGTTGCTGAATCTCGAACAGCGAAGTCCTGATGCTTCAGGTCAAGAGCCAGTTTCTGTGCCTCGGCGGTCGATGTGCTGACTTCGTCGGCAATCAACACCGAACCCATCGCCACGATGAAAAGTAGCGTGCTGAGCAATCGGCTGGTTTGAAAGTGTGTCATGCGGTCCCTGCTTTTCCGAACTTCGGCATCTGGCCAGATGCGTGGGGTCGATCATCGTGCCACAATCGGCACGCAGAGGCCAGAGCGCCTTGTCAGAAACGAAAGCGTGCAGCGTCTGTGGCGGTCGCGGTGGTCTCGTGCAATCATTCGTTGAACCGTCGACCGCATCCCAGACCGCGAGCCCTCCCGGAAGAATCATGCCGCAGGAAAACCCGCCGCCAAATCCCACGCCGAACCCCCTGTTCAAACTCGTCGTCGTCGTCAGCGCAGCGTTCGTGCTGACAATTCTGCTGATGATCGTGACAGCTTTTTCGTCGCTTGAAAATCCGCTGGTCATCTTCTTCAACGAGTATGGCCTGAAGCTGATCGGCGTCGAGGTGGCCCTGATCCTTGTCTTTGCCTTCGCCGCGATGTGGCTCGACGGAAAACAGACGATCGCTGCAAAGCAGGATATCCCCAACCGGAACGATGTCGCTTCTAAAGATCCGCAGTAGCCACATCGGCGGCGTGCGGAATGCCGGCCGCCGGAGTCGACTTAAATAGATCGACCTGCCTCGCGAAAAAATTCAAAAGTCACGGTGCGGATTTGCGGTTTGTGTCGGAGTCTCGGCTGCCATTGAATGTGCCGGTTCGTCGGGCCGATAGACCGGGCATGATTGATCTCGAACTGGAACTTGTCTCCGAAAACCCATCGTGGATCGCCGTTCTGAAGGCTTATCAGAAGGCTCAGGAAGAACTCGCCGCACGGCAGGCCGAAGAGGCCGCGAAGTCTGCGCAGGCGGAAAAGTCTGCCACCAGTCCCGACGGCGAGATCGCCTCCGAAGCCACTGTTGACGATGCGGTGACCGCACAGCCTGACGAGCCGGAGACGTCGGACGAAGTCGACAATGCCGGCTCTGCTCCGAAGAAGCGTGCCAGTCGCTGGGTTCAGAGGATCACACAACTGTCCGGAATTGAAACGGCCGAACTGTCAAAGATTCATGGCCGGCTCATTGCCTACGACTTGTTGAAGTGCGATCTGGCTGGTCGCTCCGACGGGATGGTTTATCAGTTGACCTCGACCGGTAAAACCGTTCTGAATCGGCTCAGCGAAGAGGCACCCGAGAGCGAAGACCGGTCAGCCGCGTAGTCGGTCCGTTCGGCATTTCGCTCGGCGAGGAGACGCTCATTCGAGGATACCGCCACGTCGTCGGCAAACGTCGATTGAAGCGACGCGGCGTGGCGCATAACATGCCGCCACGCTGATGTGTTCATCAGTTTGTCAGACTGCGGAGCAGGAATGACCTGCCGGCGTGATCTCATCGAAGAGAATTCACGATTCCGTCAGGCATGAAGTTCCGCAGTGAGAATCTCGTTTCTTCCCCACTCACGAGCTGCACAGAGTCATGCCAAACGATACGGATGTCAGAATCCTTGACGCGGTCTGTTCCTTCGAGCCCGTTTCATTCAGGGCTCCGCTGAAATTCGGAGGCAGAATCGTCGACAAGACGTTCCTGATGAACGTCGAGGTCACCGTCGAGACCCACTCCGGCAAACACGCGACCGGCTTCGGAAGCATGCCGGTGGGCAACATCTGGGCGTGGCCAACGTCCGACCTGACCGGCGACCAGACTGAGCTCTCCATGAAGGATTTCGCCGAACGCATCGTCAGCATCGCGTCGGAGGTTCCTCATTACGGGCACCCGATGGAGCTGATGTTCGACTTAACCGAAGAGTACGCTCACACTGCTAAGACGATCGTCGCCGGCCACAAGTTTGCGGGCGAGTTCCCAAAGCTCGCGCAACTGGTCGCTGCCAGCCCGCTCGACGCGGCTGTCCATGATGCTTACGGACGGGTTCACGAAATCAACTCGTACGATGCACTGTCCAGCGATTTCATGAACGACGATCTGTCAGAGTATCTCGACGATCAGTTTGCGGGCGAGTATCTCGATCAGTACACACTGCGAACACCTAAAGCCCGAATGCCGCTTTACCATCTGGTCGGAGCGCTCGATCCACTGACTGATGCTGACGTCACCGACCGACCCAACGACAAACTGCCAGTCACGCTCGGCGAGTGGATTAACGCCGACGGCCTGACGCATCTGAAGATCAAGCTGTCCGGCGACAACTTTGATTGGGATGTCGACCGGGTTGTCTCGATCGAAAAACTGGCCGCGGAAGTTCAGGCTGCACGAGGCTGCAAAGAATGGTTCTACTCGCTCGACTTCAACGAAAAATGTGAGAACGTCGAGTACGTACTTGAGTTCCTGAAGAAAGTTCAGGAGCAATCGCCGTCAGCTTACGACCGGACTCAGTACATCGAGCAGCCAACCAGTCGGGACCTGAAAGCTCATCCGGAAATCAAGCTGCACGAAGCGGCGAAGCTGAAGCCCGTTGTCGTCGACGAAGCACTGGTCGATTACGAAGCGCTGCTGCTGGCTCGCGATCAGGGTTACACCGGCATCGCCTTGAAAGCGTGCAAAGGGCACTCTGAATCACTGTGCCTGGGAGCCGCCGCTCAGAAGTTCGGAATGTTCCTGTGCGTCCAGGACCTGACCTGCCCCGGCTTCTCGTTCCTGCATTCAGCCAGCCTGGCCGCTCGCATCCCAACCGTAACGGCCATCGAAGGCAACGGCCGGCAATACTGCCCCGGCCCCAACCGCCCTTACGCCAGAGTCATGCCGTCAATGTTCGACATCACCGACGGTACGGTCGGCACAAGCTGCCTCGACGACATCGGCCTGGGCTTCGGTTAAAGGTTTGGAGACGGCGTGAATTTCTGATCGAGCAGCTCGGCATGTGGTGCGATTACCGGTTCGTTATCAGATCGCTCGTGGCGATGCTTCGGACCATCTCGTTGAACCTGAAATCGTTCTTCGCTGACTGATCCACGAGTTCCTGCACGGTCGCATGGTCAGCGGCGACAAGCTTTCGGCCTTTGGCGTACTCGGCAATCCGAATGATTAAAATACGGGCGAAGGGGCGAATGTCACTCGACAGGATTTTCTTGAGTTCCGTGACGTCGGCGAAGTCTTTGCCCAGATAATTGCCGTGCGTGGTGACTTGTTGAGTCTTGGAATACTTCGTTCGCAGACGACCAATGGGATCGTACGCTTCGAGCGCGAACCCAAGCGGATCCATGCGGCGGTGGCATTCCATGCAGGCAGGATCGCTGCGATGTTTTTCGAGCATCTCGCGAACGGTGACGGCACCGTTCAAGTCAGGCGTCAGCGCGGGAACTTCTTTCGGCGGCGGTGGTGGCGGAGTGCCCAACAGGTCCTTTAATACCCAGACGCCGCGTTCAATCGGCGAAGTCTCGACGCCGTTAGCACTGAGGGTGAGGATGCTGCCGTGCCCCAGCAGCCCGCCGCGTTTTGCTTCGGGTGGAAAGGTGACTCGCTGGAAGTCGTTCGTACCGTCGCGATCAAACGGCATTCCATAGAGGTCGGCCAGTCCCTTGTTGATGAATGAGTAGTCCGAATCGATGAAGTCGCGAACGCTGCGATTCTCATGCAACACATGGCGAAAGAATCGATGCGTCTCATTGAGCATCGCGCGTTCCAGATTCTGCTGGTAGTAGACTCGAAACTCGCCCTTGGCATCCGGTGGCATGCTTCCCAGCGATCCGAGCGAAAGCCACTGATCGGCGAAGCTTTGGCTGAAACGCGTTGATCGTACGTCGTCGAGCATTCGCGAAACCTGCTCGCTTAACGCTGCCGACTCTTTGAGCTTGCCTGACTTCGCGAGCGAGAACAGTTCTTCATCCGGCATCGTACTCCAGAAAAAGTACGACAGCCGGTTGGCGAGTTCGTAGGAATCCAGCTCGCCCTGCCCTTCGCGAATGTAAAGAAAGTCGACCGATGCCATCATGGCCGCAAACGTCTTGATGATCGATTCGTGCCAGTCGCGGGTTCGAGCATATTGGACGTCGAGAAACGTGAGGTAAGGGGCGAGTTCCTCCGCTGCCACCGGTCGCCGAAACGCTCGGTCAGCGAAGCGGCGAATGAGCTGCTCCCGCACGGCGGCACTTTTGAAATCGGGCACGGTGTCCATCCCGTAAGTCGTGCGGAACGATTCGGGGGGCCATTCATCGTGAAACGGACCTTCGATCCAATATTGGGTGACACGAATGCCCGGACCGACGAAGGGCTGTTTCATCGCAGACGCCGGAATCTTGCGGCGGCGGATGTTGGACCGAATCTGCGTAATGGGCTTGCCGGACCCGTTGACGAACGAGACGTACGGGAAGTGACATTTGTCGATCCAGGCATCAAAGGTGAATGTCTGCTCGACGGCGTCTTTCAACTCAAACGTCTTCAGCAGCACGCGAGTCGCAGACACGCTTTCAACCGCGTTCTGCTGGATGCCGAAACCCATAACCAGCGGACCTTTGGCCGGTTGAAACCTGACCGGATAACGATCGCGGTCAACGCCTGAGGCTGTCACCGTGATCGTGTACCGACCAGGCGTTGTCATCGTGCGTGTTGATAGACCGTCGTAGAGTTGAGCACTGCCACCGCTGCGCGTGATCGCGTACTTGGCGCTGGTGTTGATGTACCGCGCCGAGGTGCCTTTCATCTTCGAAAGATTCACTTTGACAACCTGCACTGCCGGTCGATCTGGAGCTGCGGAGAACAAAGACTGTCGCAGACTCTTCTCTGCAGCGCCCATGTATTCGAGCAGCAACTCGTTGGAGATCACGAGCGATTCCGCATTCGTATCAAAACCCTCGTCCACTTCGTCGTCGTAGATGTATTCCCCCGGATCGAACGTGCCCTGTCGCAAACCAAGCAGGTCACGGACTGAGTTTCCATACTCCCGTTTGTTGAGCCTCCGAAATCCCGTCGAGATTTCTGGGGAGTCATTCATCGCACACGTCAAAGCGAACTTCAGCGCCGATCGCCGTTCAGCCTCGGTCGGTTGCGACTGGTCGTCCGGAGGCATCGCCTCGCTCGCGAGCTGCTCGTAGATGTCCTTCCACACGACGGCGTCCACAGCCAACACATTCTGAAGCCCTACATCACCCTTCGGCTTGACCTTGCCATGACAACGGACGCAGTACTTCGTAAAGAAGGGCTGGTGTGCTGCGAGTTCGTCTGCCGACGATGCGCCGACCTGAATGAGAAGTATGCATAATGCGAATTGAAGTTTGTTCATTGAAGGACTTCAGGATTTGGCCACGGATTTTCACGGATCAAAGGGTTTGTGCTGGCAGGACTCACATCCTTAACCAGCCGTCGAATGCTACTAATTCTACTTCATCCTCATCCGTGAAAATCCGTGGCTGATTTTTTTACAGAGCAACCGTCCCAGTCGCGTTGTTGAAGCGGGCTATTTCGACGCCGAAGTTTTGCAGCATGGTCGTGAAGAGATTGTTCAGCGGCGTTTGCGTGCCGGTATGCTGCGTCGCATCGACGTGCCTGCCGTGTTTGAAACCACCTCCAGCGAGGACGATCGGCAGGTCGCGATTCGAATGGCGCGACGCATCGCCGAGGCCGCTTCCAAAGAACACCATCGTCTCGTCCAGCAGGTTGCTGCCCGCCGTCTTCGTCTTCTTCAGTTTCGCCATGAAGCGGGCCATCTGCTCGATATAGAACGCGTCAATGATGCGGAGTTGCTTCAGTCGCTCCGGCAGATTGCCGTGATGAGTCAGCCCGTGGTACCCCGTGTTGACTCCGTCGATTTCGATGACGTGGTTATGCATCCCGAAGCCAGCAGTGAAGACTCGGCTGCTGTCTGATTGAATCGCGAGGAACAGCAGGTCGAACATCACCGGCGAGAGCGTGGGGTAATCCATGTTGCCGTGTGCGTTCACCGAGTCATCAAACTCAACGGTTGGTTTCGGGACGTCCTGCCAGCGTTGCATGCCCTGAATTCTTGACTCGGCTTCGCGGATGGCGGTGAGGTATTCATCCAACTTCTCGCGATCGGCTGGGTTAACACTCTTTTCAAGTCGCGTGGCCTGTCCGCGTACAAGATCGAGCACGCTGCCCTGCTGATCGAGTTCCAGTTTGCGGGCCTGTTTGGCTGCCTCGGGGTCATTCACGAAGAGCTTGCGAAACAAATCCAACGGGTCAGATTCTTCCCGCACTTTGATTCCCGAGGCCGTCCACGACGCTCCCTGGCTTCCACCCAGTGAAATATGCACGGATGGAAAACGCGTCTGATAACCGACGTGCGCTGCAGCCACTTGATCCATCGAAAAGTTTTCGCCAGCAGAGGCCTTCTTTGCGTCGATCCCGCTCAGCAACGAGTTCATCGCCCCGTGCTTGGTATAGATGCCCGGATGATCCATGTGTGAGAAGACAGTAAAGTCGTTTCTGAGATCGGTCAGTGATCGAAGAGTCGGCGAGAGTTCATAGTCATCGTCGAATGAAGTCGGAAAGAACGCTTGCGGGTTCATCCCCAATGCGCTGCTGATGCACACCATCCGCATCGGCGGAGTGCCACTTGACGGTGCCGCGTGAGTGAGAGACTCCAAGGTCGGTAACGCGATGGAGACTCCGGCCGCTTTCAGAAACGTGCGACGCTGAAATCGTCTCGTCTTTATGATTGTCGATGTCTTCATTGAAATACCTTTCAACGTCGTGGACTTAGCCAGAAGCCGCTGTCTGCAATCAGGTAAAGGGATCCTGGCGAATCCCCCTACTTCAATACCGGCCCAAAGTGCTTTTCGCCATTGGTACTCAGGATCTGAAAATGGTGAATGCCAACTCGCTGTCCGTTCACCGGTACCTACACACCTATCGGAAATAAAAATTCACTCTCCCTGGCGAGAGTCGAGTCCCACTGAGGAGAGGGGAAATGCAGGAATTGGTCGACCAGATTTCGACTTGGCGTCCGGTTTTCAGTTTGAACGGAATTTAGGCTTCGGCTTGTTCGACTGATAGGATCGCAGCAGTTCACTCAGTTCTTTAACGACTTCAGGATGCTGCCGATAAAGGTTCCGTGTTTGCTTCAGGTCGTTTTCTAAATCGTAGAGCTGCGCGGTTGGGGCGTCCTTCTTGGTCCTGCCGTTTTCGATGTCGCTGTTCCTGTATTCTGCGCAGGCGATGGCGGCGGCCCGTCCGCCGAAGGCATGTGCGCCGCGTTTCGCGGCGGTAAAACCACCGCTGCCCTGGGCTCCGATATACATCCATTTTCCTTTGCGAACAGCCAGGTGCGTCGGCTTGCTCGGGGCGAGCACAATGTGGTCCCGGAGTGGCTCTGCGGGGTTACTGGTTAACGCCGATAGAATGACGGTGCAAACGAGTCGCTGTTCGAATGGCGGATCGCTCGCCAGGATTCTCGCGTTGCCAGTTTCTGACATCGCGCGAGAACTTTTGAAATGCGAATTACCACCTGGAATGTGAACGGGATCCGAGCCGCGATCCGCAAAGGCTTTGCAGAGATCGTCGAACAGGTCGCACCAGACGTGTTGCTGCTTCAGGAAGTCCGTGCTCTGCCGGAACAGATTCCCGCCGAATGGGTTAATCCCGACGGCTGGCATGTTCACTGGCATCCTGCCGAAAAAAAAGGCTACTCGGGAACGGCCATCCTGTCGCGCAGCCCGATCGAAATTCTGGGCACGGGTCTCGACAAAGACGACCCGGAAGGACGGATCGTTCGAGCACTCATCGACGGCGTCGAAATCGTCAGCGTTTATCTTCCGTCGGGCTCGTCCAGCGAAGATCGGCAGGCGGTCAAAGAAACCTGGCTGGACGAATTCGCACCGTGGGCGGATGACCTGAAGCGGAAGCGCCGACCAGTTATCATGGGCGGAGACTTCAACATCGCTCACACCGAGCAGGACATCTTCTACGCCAAGTCCAATGAGAAGACATCCGGCTTCCTCCCGCACGAACGCGAGTGGATGGGCGGCATGATTGCTGGCGGCTGGCGGGACTTCGTCCGCGATCACTACGGCGATATGCAGGGCCCGTATTCCTGGTGGTCAAACCGCGGCCGCGCGAGGGAACTCGACCGAGGCTGGCGCATCGATTACCTGATCGGAAACACCGCCGCCGGCAAACGATTCAAGACGGCTGACATTTGTCGCGCAGGCGGCATGACCGTTTCCGATCACGCGCCGGTTTCAATCGACCTTGAGTAAGAGCAAGCAGGGTACGTCAAGCGCAGCGCCGGCGTACCGTGGAAAACCTCAGCCGCAAAATGGTATGCCGGCGCTGCGCTTGTCATACCCTACTTCTTTGTGCCCGCTGTGAGTTCTTCGATGAATTGTCGATAGGCCATCGAGTTTCGAATCGGATTCAAGGCATTGTCGTTCAACATTTCCCGCAGCATGATCCTCGCCATATTTGGATCAGACTTCGCGACGCTGAACGCTTCACGCAGCAACTCAACTGACGTTGTCGACGATTCGTTGTAGCTGTTGATTTTCTGCTCGTCTGGCAGTTGCGGATTGAGCATGACCGAAGCGGCGTTACTGGCGTAGACCGTCGCCGCGTTGTGAAATAACGCGAATGCCTGCGGTCCAACTTCTGCCGCCTGAGCACGAGCCAGCGGGTGTGCTGCCTGAAGTTCTCGACGGGCGTCTGGCCAGCGACCGTTGCGTTCGTAGGCCGATGCCAGGCCGATCAGCGTGTCCGGGTTCTCGGGCGAGAGTTCTTTTGCTGATTCGAAATCCCGGATGGCAAGGTCGACATTGTCTTCAAGAAACGCCCACGCTCGTTTGGTCAGAGGCACAGCTTGCCGCCGTTCAAACATCAAAGACAGCGTGTAATAGTCGACGGCTTCGAACTTCTTGCTCATGCCGTGAAACGCCGTCGCGATGCCGTTGTAAACGAGGTGTGGTGACGGCACCGTTTTTTCGACTTCGCCATTGGCCATCTGAAGAAATTCGGTGTACCGCTCGATGGCCTTTTCATTCTCTCGCAACTGCAACTGAGCTTCCGCAAGCAGAAGAACGGTGTTTGGATCGGTCGGCCGCAACTTGTAAGAAGCTTCCAGATTCACGACGGCTTCGCCGTGCTCGGCCAGGAGCGAGTGGATCCTCGCGATTCGCTTCAGCGTGAAGGCTTTGCGGTCCGGGTTCCCGTCAATTTCCAGGTGCCTTCGGTAACTGACGAGTGCTGCCTGCGTTTGACCTTGCCGTTCGTAGATTTGTCCACGCAACTGATGAAGTCCGGGGTGGTTGCCGGCTCCAGATTGCGCGGCCTGAGCCAGCGCATCCAATGCCTTGTCGTAGAGACTCTGAACCTGCTGCTCAATTTCAAGATCCGACAAGACGACCGCCGGTGGATCATTCGACTCGTCGGTCGCAGTCGACGGTTTCTGTAATTCTTCAGCGAGTGCCCAATAGGCAGCGGCGATATTGACCAGCGGCTTGCCGGAGTCGGGTTTTAACTCGCGAGCCTTCTCCAGGTTCTGCATCGCTTCATCGAACTTACGCTGAGTCAACAGCACGACGCCTCGACTGACAAACACGCTGAACAATTTGGGGTCGAGTGCTTCTGCCTGATCAAAATCAGTCGCCGCGTTTTCGAACTGGCCGAGTTCTGCCGAGCAGATTCCTCGCAGTACGTAGGCCCAGGGGTAATCCGGACGGCGGGCGATGCACGACGAGAAACTGCTGGCGGCAGCGGCGTGCTGACCGAGGTTGCGATAACAAAGTCCCAGAAAATGCTGGACCCAATAATGGTCCGGTGCAAGCTGTTGAGCCTTCAAATAAAACTCCAACGCTTCGTTAAAGTGTCCTCGCACACGGAGGTTCTCGGCGAGCAGATAAAAGTCCAAAGCCGTTTTCGGTTTGACCGACTTCGCTTCGTTGAAGACTTGTTTCGCGGCTTCACCCTTACCAGCCTGTTGCAGATAGTTGGCTTCGCGAGCGAGCAAGGCTTGCGACGAAATTCCCAGCGACTTCGCTTTCGCGACCCAGCCGAGAGATCTTTCAGCAGCTTCCGCTTTCTCTTCATTCGACGCGTGCTGAGCAAGCCACCACTCCATCTCGGCCGCGGTCAGCAGCAGTTCGAACGTACCTTCCCGCAACGCCTGCAGCGGCCACTGTCGGTTGTCGCGTTGCCAGTCTCTCGTCCACGGAAGGCGTTCGGAAAAGTGAGGCGGCGGATCGGTCAACGGTTGTGGCTGGTCGAGGTCGAACTTGGCCAGCGCATTCTTCACATGCTCGACCGCCAGTTTCGCGTCTTCGGCGACGTCTTCTTCGTCGGGAAAACTCGACCGGACGCGAGCCTGGTCAAGCTCGGACATGAACTCGTCGAACCTTGCCTGCGTATCCGCCACGGCTTCCTGCTGAGCCAACGCGTCCGTCACCGTCTTCGTCTGACGAGTTACTTCCGCGACGATGTCCGGCAGTTCGGTCTCGTCCTTCAGCAGCGTCGCCAGTTCGGCGAGCAACGTTCGCGCGGACTCGTAGTTGCCGTCCAGAATCTGCGATTTCGAGGTCGCGAGCTTCGCTTCCGTTTCTCGGCCGAGCTTTGCCAGTCGGTCGGTTTCGACAAGCTGCAATCGACTGCTGAGAAAACTCCGTAAATCACTCAGTTCAGAATGCTCGCCAGTGCGGCCGAGAGCCTCGTTCAGCAACTCGCGAGCCTGCACGTAATCGCCTTGATCGGCTGCCGTGGCAGATAGCTGCGCTCTAGTTTGGGCAACGCTTCGGATTGCATCCATCGCGTTGGAGTGAGACCAAATCGAGCCGACCCACACAACGACCAGAACTCCCATTGCGACGGCCACGCTGTTAACCGTTGACTGATTTCGCCTGGCCCAGCGTTTTGCTTTGACCTGCCAGGGATCTTCGAAGCACGACACCGGCTCATCGGCGAGCCATGCTTCGATATCCGCAGCAATCTTCAATGCCGAGTCGTACCGGTCTTCGCGGTCGGTCGCCAGCGCCTTCATGCAAATGGCTTCGATCGGTTTGCCGATGGATGCATCATGATCGCGCGGCGGAATGATGTTTCCTTCCTTAACGTTCTTCAGAACTTCTCGAATCTTGCCTCGCGCGATCGGCTGATGATTCGTGAGAAGTTTGTAGAGGATGCCGCCCAGCGAATAGATGTCCGTGCGGGCGTCGAGTTCGTCGAGCTTTCCGGCAGCCTGTTCGGGAGGCATGTACGCCGGCGTTCCCATCACGGAACCCATCATCGTCTGGCTGCCCGCCGAGCGAACGTCGGTGTGAACCAACTTTCTGGTCGACCCGAAACTTCCGCTGAATTGCGACTGGCCACCGACTGACGCTCCGGCTTTCGACGCTCCACCGGTTGACGGTTCAGCAACGGCCGTTCCTGTTTGCAGTCCCGTGACCTGGGATTCCATAACGGTCTGATCGCCAGCACCGAGGGCCGACGTGCTTGTCGTAATGGGAGACTCGTCGCCGATTGGCTCGACATCGGTGACTTTGGCCAGGCCCCAGTCAAGCACGAGTGTCTCGCCAAACGCGCCGATCATCACGTTGAGTGGCTTGAGGTCTCGGTGCAGAACGCCGCGGTCGTGAGCGAACGCCAGCGCGTTGCAGATGTCGATGAAGCTGGCGAGGAGTCGCCTGAACGTGAGCGTCCACTCCGGGCTGCCTTTCGGGAGTTGATGGAATGAGTCGATTTCCTTCTCCATCGTCTCGCCGCGAACCAGTTTCATCGCGTAGAACGGCGTCCCGTTTTCCTGGTAGCCGATGTCGTAAATCGGGACGATGCCGGGGTGCTCAAGTTGTCCCGTGATCTGAGCTTCTTCGAGGAAGCGTTCCAGCGCGTTGCGATTCTTCAGCGCGTTGGGGAGCAGCTCTTTGAAAGCAACCTCACGCCGCAGCCGGGAATCATTGGCCATCCAGATCTGACCGAGGCCGCCGCGCGCAAAATTCGTAACGAGCTGGTATCGCTGCTCGGCATCCCAGCGGTTGGCGGTTTCGTGTGCGGCCTTGCCTTTCGGTGGCTTCTTCTTCTGATTCGAATCGCGGGTCTTGTTCCAGTTTCCTTTACCGGAGGCTCCGGCTGTGCTGGACGATTCAAATTCGGTGGCTCCGGTTTGTGATGAGCTGGCACGACCCGTTGAGCCTTCGATGATCGTGCCGTCCGGGTCGGAACTTTCAGCCGTCGCGCCTTCGATGATGGTCCCTTCGGGGTCGGCGTTGCCTGTCGACGATCCCGTCACGTAAGTCGCGTCGTCGTGAGTCGCCGATTCAACGACAGTTCCGTCGGCGCTGTCCGAGCCGCCTTCGATAGAGGTCTGATTGGGATCGTCTTCGGATATTGATGGTTGAGTGTTGTCACCTTCGCCGTTTGCTGAGAGTGAATCGTTCGAACGGGCAGAATCGGTCGGACCAGACGCCACCGTCGCGTCGTCGGCGTTTTCCTGCGGTGGCGGAGTGATGTCAGACAGAGGTTCGATAACGGTGTGATCGCCTTCGTCCGTCTGCGCTGCCGATTCTGATGCCGGCAAGTCAGTAATTGTGGCGGGATCGCCGAAGGACGTGTCCTCGACGATCGTCTGATCTTCAGGCAGCATAAACGTTTGATCGACCGCGTCGGCGTTCGCGTGGCCTTGCTGATCAGCTGGAAGCTGCACAGTGTCGGCGGGTTTCGGTGCCGTTTCAGAGGGCTGTTCAGAACCCTCTCCCATGACGGTTTCCGTGTCCTGGTCGGGCGGCGGTTCCGGCTGTTTCTGCCCGTTGTCAGGTCCGTGTTCGCTGCCGTTGCCACCAGCCAGGGTCTCATCCTGATTCGACATCACAAAGCCTCATCCGTTCCAATCGGCGATATTTTGAACAAGCAGGCCGAGTGTCGATTGCCGCTTGCCGGGCAGAAGGACAATATCCGTCCGTCTGTCGCATCATCAAGGTTGATCCCGGCGATGCGGAACCATCGAAACTGCTGGTCGCGATCGCCTGGCTGTCCGAAGTGGGATGCGACAAACTCCGCCAGCTGCTGAGCCATCGTCGAGAATCCGGACTAACTGAAAGAATCAACTCGTGCTTGAACTGCGAAACCCTCACAGCGTCATGGCTGCTTTGAAACATCGACCTGATGATGTTCGCGAGATCCGCGTCCCCGCCGGGAAGCCTTATGGAGTCTGGGCCGACGCCGCTGATCTGGCGAGAAGTCATCAGATTTCAGTGGTCGCTCAGCAGCTCGATGCGGGGGCTCGACGAGGGAAGAAGACGCAGGGAAAGAGTGAGCGGATCGGAATTGCAACGGCGATTGTGTGCGAGCATCCCGGCATTCAGACGCCAGCAAAACTGCTCGGCACAGCGGCAGAGAATGATCCGAATGCTTCCGGTTTGTGGCTCGCTCTGGATTGTCTGCAGGATCCTCACAACGTTGGAGCAATCTTTCGAACGGCGTCGTTTTTTGGTGTAAAGGGAGTCCTGCTGACCAAAGATCGCTCGGCACCAATGACCGCGACCGTTTACGACGTGGCCGCCGGAGGCGTCGAAAGCGTGCCGTTCTGCCTGGTGCCGAATCTCGCAAAGTCGCTCGATATCGCCAAGAAATCCGGCCTGTGGCTGCTGGGCACGTCCGAGCACGAGGCCACCTCGTACGCTGACGTTCTGCCGGATCGTCAATGGCTGCTGGTCATCGGCAACGAAGAGAAAGGCCTGCGACGCCTGACGCTCGACACTTGCGACGTCATCTGCGGTATCCCGGCTCAAGGCGACGTGACATCACTCAACGCGTCCGTCGCTGCCGCAATCATGATCGCTCGACTGAGCCCACCAGCGTAGGTCAGGCTCCGCCTGACGGAGTTATTCGGAAGAATTTCCAACCACGAAAGACACGAAACAAACGAAAAAAACGTGTACTTAATGTTTTTCGTGGTTCATCTTTTTCGAAGCATTTGCCAACGCGAAGACGTCGTCAGGCCGAGCCTGACCTACCGCCAACGCCCACAACTACGAAGCGGCTTTGAGCTGCAGCTCTTCGGCGTTCAGCGAGACCACGGCGATGCCCAGCTTTTCGGCGAGTGCCAGAACTTCTGCCTGGTCAAGCATGATCGTCATGCCGCTTTCGACGGCCAGGCAGCGACAGCCAGCCTGGTGCATTGTCTGGATTGTCTTGACGCCGATCGTTGGCACGTCGAATCGCATGTCCTGTTGAGGCTTGGCGACTTTCACAACCGTCGAGGCGGCTCGCCGGCACAGCTTGCCCGCTCGTTCGATGCAGCGGTCCGTGCCTTCGATGGCTTCGACGGCGATGACGGCCATGTCGTTGACGACGATCGACTGGCCGATGTCCAGGCCGCCCATCTGCTTGGCGATTTCCCATCCAAACCGAACATCGCGCCATTGATTTGGCGTCGGTTTACGTCGTGTTAAAAATCCGTGTTCCACGAGTAACTCCGGGCAGTATTCCAGGGCCGATCCGAATGTAATGTTGTCTCGTTCAAACTCTCGAATCACCGCAAGCAGAATCGTGTCGTCTCGTCGGTCCTTCGTGAAAACGTAGGTCCAGAGCATGTGGATGGCTCGCCAGTCGGGAACGAAATTCCAGAACCGGCCCGGCGCGAACAGCTCAACCTTTTCAACCTTACCCGCCATGACCGCATGGTGAACGTCGTTACGCAGACAGGACCGAATGGCTCGACCGACTTTGCAGACCGGGAAGGAGTCCCACGAATCGCAGAGTGATTCAAGTTCGTCGTCGACCATTCCCTGAATGCCGACGCCGTGCACGCTGAGACCCTGTTCGCGCGCGGCCTCGGCAAAGATGATCGGAAACCGACCAGCGCCGGCGATGAGCCCGATTCTTTCACCAGGTTGCAATTTGTTGTCGAGAGAAATTACGTGCATTGTTGCAGGATTGTCTGCTCCGCCGTTGCAGCGGATTCGTCTTACGGATTCGGAATGACGAATGTGCTGATGCAGCACGTTGTGAAATGGAGTCGCTGGTCAGCCATCCATCCGGGATTAAGCAGCTTCTGACTGGTTGGCGTTGAGTTGTTCAATTTCGATGGAGAGCTTTGCGACCTGTTTCTGCAAAGTTCGAAGGGACGATCGCATCTCGGGGAGTTTGTTCTGGGTCATCACGATTTTGATTGTTTCGTCAATTCGGCGAGCCGGCATTCCTGCCCACGTTTCACCGTCCGGGACGTCCTTGTGGTGCGCCGAACTGGCTGCCAACGACGCTCCCGTTCCGATGTTGAGGTGGTCGCCAATTCCGGCCTGGCCGCCAGCACGAACGTAGTCACCCGTTGTCGATGATCCGGCGATGCCAACCTGTGAGGCAAACGCGTTGTGCTTACCGATTTCGCAGTTGTGAGCGATCATCACGAGGTTATCGATCTTCGTTCCTTCGGCGATGATCGTCGGGCCGATCATGCCGCGATCGATGGTCGCGTTCGCTCCGATTTCAACGTCGTCGTGGATCTCGACGGTGCCCTGCTGCGGGATCTTTTCGAAGTGGCCTTCACGGAAGCGATACCCGAATCCGTCCGCTCCGATCACCGCTCCGGCGTGGATGATAACTCGGTTTCCGATCGTCACGTCGAAGTAGACCGCGACGTTTGCATGAATCGTCACGTTGTCGCCCAGTGCCACTCCGTCGCCAATGTACGCACCGGGGTAAATGTCGCAGCCCGAGCCGATGACGACGTCTTCGCCGATGAACGCTCCGGGAAAGACGTTGACGCCTGCTCCCAGCGTTGCCGATTTCGCGACGACCGCCTGCGGCGAAATTCCGACGGACGATCGCGGACGATCGCTACGGAATTGTCTGGCTGTTTCGATGAACGCGTCGAGCGCGTCGTCGACGACAATGAAAGTGTGTTTCTCTCGCAGTTCGTCGGTCAGCTCTTCCTGTCGAGACCGACTGACGATAATCGCCGCAGCGTTCGCGTTAGAAAGTTCTCGAACCTTGGCTTCATCGGCCAGAAAAGTGACGCAGTCGAGGCCTGCTTTACTCAGCGCCAGCGCGTTCGCGACCGCTCGATCGGAATCGCCGATAACTTCACCGCCTAAACTGGCGGCCAGCGCCCCCACTGTCGCATCCATGCGCGGGTCCTTCCTGACGGCAGTCAATCATTGTTGAATTGGCTCCGTCGTCCGGGAATTTGGTCACAAACACCTTGGCTCTGCCGACGGGCGCGTGTTTGTAGCCCATACTTCCAAAATCGATCAAGACGTGTTTACCATTCGAACCTGCCGACTGACGAGCAGTTTGCGATGTCCGCAGGGCTCGATCGGCGAGCAGATTGTCCTCTGCAAAACTCACTAACTCACAGCAAATTGGGCGGAAAATGGGCGTTCGGGGAATCCGGGGAGCAACGACGGTCGAAAACGATGTGCCGGCAGAAATTCACGAGGCGACTCGGGAAATGCTGGAAGAGCTGCTTCGTGCCAACGGAATCAGCGATTTTGAAGAGGTCGGCTCGATCATTTTCACGACTTCGCCCGACCTGACGTCAACGTTCCCCGCCGAAGCCGCACGAGCCATCGGCATGAGTCAGGTGCCTCTGCTGTGTGCATCTGAGATCGCCGTGCCGGGTTCCATGCCCCAGTGCATTCGAGTTTTGCTCCACTGGAACACGGACAAGAAGCAGGGCGAAGTCGTCCACGTCTACCTCCGCGAAGCGAAACGCCTGCGCCCGGACGTCGCGTCCGCTCAGTGATGTCTTCTCGTTCGTACGCTCTGCGTGGGAACGCAATTCGCGCTCTGCGTCCGTGGGTTCAACACAGGGGACGCTGAGCGTCTAGAGCAACGTTCCAGCGCAGAGCATTGGAACGAGTTTTGATGTGCAGCGTTCGCCCGGTTGCTCTCGTCCCTCGGCTCTTGACTCTCGGCCATCCACACATGCCTCGTTGCCGGCACTCTGGCTCAGGGTTAGAGTTTCACCGGAAGCCGAGCGTCGCTTGCGTCGGCCATTTGTGCGGGTCTTTTGAATTCCGGAGAAGCCACGTGAAACGCCCATTCGTTTTTGGCGGTGTCGTTGCGTCAGGTCTCGTCATTGCAGCCGTTCTGGTCGGTCCGAGTTCCGTCTCTGACCTTTTCGGACAACAGAAGAAGGCTAAAAAACCGCCCAGTGTCACCGCGATGCGAGCCTTCGAACTGCGGGAAAAGAAGGCTCGCGAGCAGTTTCTGCGAGACACCGCTCAACTGGCGAAAGACTACGAAGAAGCCGGACTGCTGGAGAAAGCCAAGGCTCTGCTCAAAACTGTCCAGCGAGTTGACGGCAGCATTCCTGGTGTGAAGGAAAAACTGGACACCATCGAAGAGACGATCCTTTCAGCCAATCCGTACGAGTTTCAGGTCGACACAGCCAAAGGTTGGGGCGAGCCCGTCGCTCGCGTTGAACAGGGGAAGAAGTTCCGGGTCGCCGCCAAAGGCACGTACAAATTTGTCGTCGAGCAGACGGTCGGCCCGACAGGCTTCCCCTCCGACGATCCGCTTCGTCAGATGACCAAAGGAATACCCGGCGGAGCGCTCATGGCGATCGTGGTTCCGCTGAACGATCGAGGAAAACCCGGCAAGCCTGGTCAGCCGATTGAAATCGGCGAGGGCAAAGAGATCACGCCAAAGGACAGCGGTTTGCTCTTCATCGGAGTGAACGCTCCGGCCGGAAACAAGAACCAGGGAAGCATCGCCGTCCAGCTTTCCGGCTACGTCGCCCCGCGGCAGTAAGGTTCAGCCGCAGAACACGTCGCTGCATGGCTGCCCGAGACGACCGACTTCGGTCGTCTATTTTTTTGATAATTGCGGCGTTTCTGCGAATTCGGCAGTTTGGAAACCCTTAATCCGAAGCCGCTTACGACAAATTTCGAAAAACACTTCAGTCCTGGCCAATATTCCGAGGCGACCGGCGAACTACTCTTCAGAACTTTGATCTGCATCGAGCAACGCTCGTTCAGCAAGACCTGCCATCAGGCAAATGAGACCAGTTTTTGAATTGGGAATTGAATCAAGGAGACACAGTTATGCTTTCACTGAAAACCGCAATCGTTGGTGGAGTCAGCGCCTTAGCACTTGGCACACTTGTCCTCGGCACAACCTGGATCAGCTACGTTCGAACAGCAAAGAACGAAGTGGCCAACGCCGTCGAAGAAGCCATTCCGATCGAGTTCCAACTCAAACGAGCCAAAGACATGCTCGACAACGAGCTGGAGCCGGAAATTCGCAAGATGAAGCACGCCGTCGCCGAGTCGCAGGTCGACGTGGAGCACCTTCAGGCAAGGCTGGATGAGAAGCAGGAAACCGTCACTCAGCGTCGTGCTGAAATCATGGCGAGAAACGACCAGCTTAAGTCGCAGAAAACAACGTTCCTGGTCAACGACGTCAGCTACACAAAAACTGAGTTGGAAGAAGACCTCGGGAAACGCTTTGATCGTTTCAAGACTCTGGAGCAGACTTTCAAATCAGAAGTGAAAGTGCTCGAAGCCAAGCGTCAAGCTGTCGTGGCCAACGAAAGCAAAGTTGAAAAACTCCTGGGAGCTCGTGAAGAGCTGCGTTTGCAGATCGAAGAACTCCAGGCACGCGTTAGTGCTCTGAAGGCTGCTGAAACGGTAGCTGAATCCGACTTCGACGATTCGAAGCTGGCAAACGTCAAGAACCTGCTCGACAGTCTGGATGCCAAGGTCGACGTTCGGGAACGCGAATTGTCTCTCGAAGGCAAAGAAACTGACCTGATTCCTGTCGAAACGGAAGGGTCTTCCAAGAGCGTTGTCGACTCGGTGGATGCTTACTTCGGAAACGAAGCACCGTTCGAAGACACCGCTTCAACGAAGTAACGAAGCGTCTTCTGATTCTCTGACTGGTAAAGACTGAGTTGCTCATTCGGATCGGCAGGCTGCATGAAGCAGACTGCCGATCCGCTTCGGACGTTCCTTGACGAGAAACGAGGCATCATGATCAGCTCGTTCTTCAGTCTGGCATCGAAAACTGCTTCGACGGAAAGTCAGGCAACAACTAACCGATACGTTGCTTGGATCGACGGTGTCGGAACGTGGCTGATTCTGACGGGTTCTTCCGTTTCGCTGGGACGGGTCAACGGCAACGTGAGCCCGCTGATAAAAACACCCGTGAGCGAGCCGGAAGCCGACATTGCTCTGGTCGCGAATCTTTCACGAAGTCACGCCAGCATTCAGAGAGTCGAAGAGAACTACGTCTTGCATCCAGAATCTTCGGTGCGGATTCAAAGCAGACCGATTTCGTACGACACGGTTTTGCCGGACTCTTGCGAGATCACGCTCGGCGATTCTGTTCGGCTTTCGTTTTCGATTCCGACGCCGCTGAGTGCCACGGCGAAGATGACGTTTGCCAGCGAGCACCGACCTCGCACTTCGGTCGACGGAGTAATCCTCATGGCGGAGACATGCCTGCTCGGACCATCGGCCAGCGACCATATTCTGTGTCGCAACTGGTCGGAGTCAGTCGTGCTGGTACAGACGTCAGCGGGAATCGTTGTGAAGTCAAAACAGGAATTACAGATCGGTGGTCGCAAGGCAGGGACATCGGGTGTCGTTTCAAATGGTCAGGTTGTCAGCGGCGACGACTTTCGTTTTCGCCTCGAACCATTGATCTGACAGAAGTCCGAAGACAGGAAGCAGCGTTTGAGGAGTTACCGCCGGAGCATCGACAGGACGAACACACTGAAAGTCCGGCAAAGCCAATCCAGTTATTGATGACTCGGTTGAAATCCTCAAAACGGTAAACCATGAATACAACAATCGACCTCAGACAGGGCCCGCGAAAGGGCGGTGGTTCGATGAACTTCAGATATGAACCGGAATCAAAGCCGCTCGATGGCTACACAATCAAACGCGCGATCCAGCGTGGTGGATTCGGCGAGGTTTACTACGCGCTGAGTGACGGTGGCAAAGAGGTCGCGCTGAAACTGCTGCAGTCGAATGCGGACGTCGAGCTGCGCGGGATCGCTCAGTGCCTGAACCTGAAACACTCAAATCTGCTGTGCATCTTTGACGTCAAAGAGTCCGCTGCTGGCGAACAATTCGTCATCATGGAATACGTCGCTGGCCGAACGCTCGGCGAAGTGATCGCCGAAAAGCCAAACGGCATCGAACACGAACACGTCGAAGAGATGCTGATTCAAATTGCCGCTGGAGCCGACTATCTGCACGAACGCGGCATCGTTCACCGTGATCTCAAGCCGGCCAATATCTATCTCGAAAACGGAGTCATCAAGATCGGCGATGTTGGGCTGGCGAAGTTCATTTCCGAAAGCCGCCGCAGTGCTCAGACGCAAAGCGTCGGCACTGTTTACTACATGGCTCCGGAAATTGCTCACGGTCGTTACGGCAAAGAAGTCGACGTCTACGCCATCGGCGTCATGCTTTACGAAATGCTGACCGGCAATGTTCCGTTCGACGGAGAGTCGACGGGCGAAATCCTGATGAAGCAACTATCCGCCGAGCCGGACCTCAGCTCGCTTCCGACGGCCATTCGTCCTGTCGTCGCACGTGCCCTCGCAAAGGATCCAGAGAAGCGAACATCAAGTGCCGCGCAGCTTGCTCAGGAATTCTCTGCGGCACTTCACGGTACAACCTCGCCAGCGCCTCCGCCCATTCCCGTAGAAGTTAAAGCGAGCTACCGGGACGAACCAATCCGCGGCGAACGGCTCAACAAATCAGAGGATCGTCAACGTGCCGAACTCTACGACGCGAAACAAAGGCACTGGCAGGAACGGGCCGAGTGGTTTCAACGGCCCGGCAACTGGATGATCGTGGCTGGTGGTGCGGTCCTGTTGGTAATCCTTTCTCCGATCATCGCGGGAGTTGGAATTCCGTTGGTGGTTCTTGCAAGTCCGCTGTTGATCCTGCTGGCTTTTGCAGCCGGAGCATTTGGACTGGTGAAGTGGGCAATAAATGTTTTCGCCGGTGACGGTTCCAACGTGGGGCATGGCCACAATCGGGGAGTAAAACTCAACAGCGGATACGTGAGGTACGAATCCGCGAACAGTGAACGGCAACTCGGAATGCTGGATCGAGTCGCGGAGTCGACCGGTTCGATGGCCGTGGCTGCGTTTTGTTCAGCGGCGATCGCGTTTGCTCTGTTTGCAACGAAGACCGCTCTCGACACGCCAACGCAAGCAACACTCTTTGGAATTGTCACCACGCTCGGAGCATGGGCCGCCTTACTGCCCGCAAAAATGTGGGAAGGTCGCGGCGGAGACGGATTTGTCCGCCGGATGATGACCGGTCTGCTGGGAGCTGCCGTCGGTGTCGCGGCATTCGGCGTCGACGATGCCTTGATGGTACACCTGCCTGTTCGAAGCATCATGGATCCGGTCGCGACTCAACTGGCCAATCAGAACTTTCTGCCAGTCTCGTTGAGCTATGGAGACGCGTCACGACTGATCGGCTACATCGTCTTCTTCACGGTGCTGATGATGGTTCGTCGCTGGTGGTTCCACGTCGACTCTTACCGACCTCATCGCATTCGAGTGTCCTCGGTTTTCTGGACAGCCGCCGCCGCATGGCTGCTTTCTTTGACGACGCACTTCCCGGCCGAGTGGGCCGTCCTCTGGGCAATCGCAACCTCGACAACGGCACAACTTGCGGCCGTGTGGGTTCGCCCTGATCAACGTACAGCTCCGAAAGCCTGAATTGGGCCTGACAGTTGCCTGGTGGAATAACTTCTTCAGCGACTGACAACGTTTAACGAGTCATTCAATTCAACTCCGATTGGAGTCAACTATGAACGCAGCCCCGGTTCAACTTTCATTCATTGGGCTCCTTGTGCTCGGTCTGGTCGGGCTCGGATGCCTGTTCTTGCTCACGATGATTCTGCGAACCTTCACGGGACGCTCACACCGAGGGTATCAATCAGTCGAAGCGGGAAGCCCCGTTTCGCATCCTCGCAGTGTGCTAGGTCCGGTGCTGTTGGGTGTCGGTCTGTTGGTTGTCGGTCTGTTGGTTGTCGGCGTGGTGATGGTTGGAATCCTGACTCTGAAAATGTCCTACCAGGTCCAGGAAATAGCCCCCGTCACCGTAACCGTAAGCTCTGAATCTGGCTCTGTCCGACCGAGGCAGGCCGCAATCGTCGAATCCACATCGATTGAAACTAACGCCAACACTAGAAGCGAAAATTCCGAGACAACCGATGGGGACTCCGAACTGCTTCCGTCATGGACAAAAAGAGAACGGATCGTTCTTGAGACGGGTGAAGTGCCGCGAGTCTTATTTGTCGAGACAAGCGGCTTGTACTCTTCCCAGGAAGAGGCCCTGGCCGAGGCGACGAAAAATGCGATCGACAAATTCAGATCACGACTCGCTGAAACGTGGAGCAGGCTCGCTGTCCAGCCGGTCCCTGAGAACATCTTTCAGGATGCGTCGATCCAGCAGGTTCATATCGAAAAACGAATGCACAGTTTCGGTGCCTACGAAGAACCCATGTACCGAGTCTACCTGCAATATCTGGACTCGGCTCAAACCAGAGAGCCAGTGATCGAAGCCTGGAAAAGCACATTCTCCAGCAATCGAGCGCTGCAGTTCGGAATCGGGTTCGGCGCTCTGGCCGCGTTGCTTGGAGTTGTCTCCGCAGGGCTTCGAGCTTTGTCCGCCGCCAAAGGAAGCCGCGGCCGCGCTGTCATGACGGCTCTGGCCTTTGCCGGTTTGGGGCTGGTTGGTTTACTGTTCATCGCTTGAAGTTGATGCATAAGAAGTTCGCGAAAACCGACAGGAATCTCCACGCGTGAATCAAGCTGACCAGTTAATGCTTCGGCAGGTGAGGGATGGAGATTCCGCAGCGTGGCAGCAGTTCATCGCGAGGTTCGAAGGTCGTCTACTCGCATTTGCCAACGCACGCCTGGCCAACAAGAGTTTGAGTGAAGACATCGTTCAAGAGACATTCATTGGTTTCCTGACCAGCCTGCCCAACTACGACGAGGGGACACCGGTCGAATCATTTCTCTTCGCCATTGCCGCGCACAAGTTGACCGACGTCTTGCGCAGACAGGGCCGGCGGCCAACGGTTCCACTGTTCGCACCGACAGAAGACGGTGGCAAATTCCCAGAACCAGCCGGTAGCGCACGCCGAGCGTCAAGCATGATGCGCAGCCGCGAAGACCGGACAGCCGAACAGACGGTCGTTGGCCGTTGTCTGACCTCGCTGGTCGAACAATGGTTAAGCAGCGGCGAGTTCGAGCGACTGCAATGTGTCGAGCTTCTGTTCGTACTCGGCTGGCCGAATCGCGACGTGGCGACATTCATGAGCATCTCGGAACAGGCCGTCGCCAATCACAAATACTTCGTCGTTACGAAGTTGAAGGCTGCTGCCAAAGAAGCTCGCCTGACCGACGTTTCGCTGCCCGAGTTGGTGGCCGAAGGCTAAGTGGTCTGTTTCAGAAGTCAGGGCAGGGTTACCAGCACGAAGCGCAAGCGAGTGAATACTTATTCCGCGGAAGATTCACTCGCTTGCGCTTCGTGCTGGTACTGAAAACGCTGTACAGACTTCCGAACTGGCCGACTAAGGTAACATCCGATTCAACGGGCGTACCAAAGCAGAACCCGAGTCAGATCGTCCGTCTTCGCGAGCATGTTGACGCGACGTCGAAATCCGCCGCTGCCGAAAACTGGCGAGTAACCATGATGATGGTCGGCGATCGTCATGGCTTTGCTGAGGTCTGCTGTGGTCCATGTCGATCGACCATCGCTCGCCGCCAGCCACTTCGCGATCCAGCACATCGCCGAAATGACCAGCACGAGACTGCGGAAACCTTCCACCAGCGGGATGTCGTAGTACGCCGGTCCGCAGAAGTGGAGACCCTGCAACTTCACACTTAAGTAACGGGTGAGGATTTCTTCGAACTCGTCAGGAAACTCGCCGAATGGTTGTTCCATGGTTTCGAAAGGTACTTCCTGAAAGCAGTCCTGAAGCGGCGTCGCGGTGCCTCGACCTGAGGCGAATTTCGTCGCGGCTCGAAACAAACGCCAGCGTCCGGCTAGTCCGGCATCCAGGTCTGCGACGGTGTCTTTCCTCGCGTAATGAGCAACGAGCAGCCGAAACTGCATCTGCATCACGCCGGCTGGTTGAGCGGGCTCAGGGATCTCTTCGTTGAGAGCCGCTTCGGAAATGATCTCCAGAAAATCTCCCAGTCGCGCGCCTCGAATCAGATCAAACTGCGCCTGATCGACAAGGCCGACAACAAACAACGCTCGGTAAAGACGTTCGATGATCGGTGCGTCCTCGTCCTGCGTGACAAGTTCGTGCAGAGCGTTGACGACTTTCAGAGTGTCTGGCCAGTCGAGCTGTTCGCTTTTACTGATCCGTGGTGGAGGAACTTTGTCAGCATTTTCCGGGACGACGAGCCGCTCGATTTTCTTCAGCTCGTCACGGCTTTCAGAAACGGGCTTTCCGAGATTCGCGACTACGGAAGGGCAACTGAATCTCAGGCTGACAGTGACCTTCTTGCCAGCCGGGTGCAGGGCGTACGGATAAATCCGACAGGCCAGCGGTTTAGCGGCTTCGCCGAACTTCGCATGGATTCGGCACAAGCCGTCGTCGTTGAGAAAAACGCAACCACCATCTGAGCCGTGAGCCAATCGCCAGCTCTTCTTGAACAAAGAACTTCGATGAGGCACCACGACCGGCCCGTCCTGCACACCGTCGTTCGCTGTCCACTTCTGATCAAGAATCCGTTGCCGTTCTTCCTCGGTGATCTCGATGAGGTGCTGTCTGCAACAACCGGAGCAGTTGTGGCAACTCCAGTTCTGAATCGTTGGCAGTTGAAGCGGAGGAAGAGACATTCAGGGGAAACAATTTCTTAAAGTCGCTCAAAACAAAATGGCTGACACAATGGGACGCCGGGAAACATCAACGTCTTTCAAATCCTTGAACCACAAATGGACGCGAAGAAACATGAATGAGGACGTCGTCATAAGATGGATTCGCGTTTCTTCGTGTCCATTCGTGGTTCGCCCAGTCTGAATCGAAATTCAAAGTAGCGATCCAGGGTTTGGTTCTTTTGATTCTTCAACGGTTGGCGGTGGTTCATCCTGGAAAATCCCGGCGACATCCATCAGGCCGCGAACGAATCCGTAGGCCGCGCAAAGGCCGACGACGACGCGCAGGATCAGATCGGTTGTCTCAGACCCTTTCTTTTTGCGGCGACTCTTTTTCTGGCCGGTCGTTTTCTGTTGCGCGGCGGGTGACTTTCTGATCGGTACTCCCAGGCGGTCGAGTACCGGATGAAATTCGCTGTGATCACCAAGCGGACGGAACGGCTGATTCTGTGCAGACTTGACCTGAACGGCGGGCGGCAACAATCGTCGCTCGAGGGCGAGGATCAGCTCGTCGGTCATCATCTTCGATAGAACCTGCTTGCCGAGCTTGTTCTTGTGTGAGACGTACCACATTTTTCCAGTGGACGTGCCGGCCGACGATGGTGTCGTCGATTGGGCAACTGGTCCGGTGGCTGGAGCGGATGGCCGGGAAGCCGATGACGCAGCTCCGGCTGGGGAAGGCTTCGTCGGACCCGCGGACTTCGACCAGACGCCATAAGCGACGTACGGCGTCCTGCTATTACAGAAGCTGAGCGAATCATTATGCCGGCCCAGCTTCGCGAGATCGCTAATCAGCTCACCGCAGTTTGCGTATCGTTGCTTCGGTTCCGGAACGAGCGTTCGATGAATGATCAGGTCCAGCCGCTCGGGAACTTCCGGGTTGAGCGACCTGGCCGGTTCGTACTTGCCGGACTGTTTGGCCGAAAGAAACTCGACAACCGACGATCCCTTGTACGGAAGCTCGCCAGTCAGCATGACGTAGAGCATCGCCCCCAGCGAAAAGACATCCGAAGCCGGAGTCGCCGTGCGTGCGTCGTAGGATTGTTCAGGGGCCATGTACTCGGGTGTGCCAAGTCCGGTGCCGGTCGCCGTCATCGACATGTCGGCCTGAACGAGTTTGACGAGCCCGAAGTCGGCAACCTTCGCCATGCCGTCTCGCGAGATCAGAATGTTTGCCGGTTTAATATCTCGGTGGATGATGCCGAGGTTGTGAGCGTGTTCCAGAGCCGCCGCACAAACGAGCGTAATCTGAACAGCGTCTCCAACTGATAATCGTTTCTTCTGATCGAGGATGTCCTGCAGTGAGGCTCCGTCGATGAACTCCATCGCCGCGTAGTGGTGACCTTTCTCCTCGCCTGTCGCATAAATGCGAACGATGTGCGGATGATCGAGTGCGGCGAGTGACTTTGCTTCTCGTAAAAAACGTTCGAGCAAAGTTTCGTTGCTGGCAAACTCTTTCGGCAGAAGTTTTAGAGCGACTTTTCGACCAAGACTACCTTGCTCGGCAAGGAAGACTTCTCCCATGCTGCCTTCGCCGATCGCCTTCTTAATCCGGAAGTCACCGAGCTGCCGTTGTTCAGTTTCGGATGATTTGCGTTTGCGAGTTTTTTTCGGCTTATTGTCAAAGACAGTTGAACCGGGATTGGCCGAGCGTTTCTGGCCGCCCTGCAACGCGTCGATGCCGGGAAGGTCAAGCGTGCTGTCGCCGCCCCCCGGATCGCCTTCGGAGTGGGTGTCGCCTGCGGGCAGTTTAAACTCGGACGAAGACGTCACGAAGAGTACTCTCGCTTCCGGGGTTGAATTGGCGAAGTCAGCTGACAGGAACTGCCCGCATCGCTTCGTTCAATGATCTGACTTTTAACGGCCACCGAACGGAACCTCAACAGGCCAGGCAACCCGAGGCAGTGAATCACGACTTTGAAATGAATTCCCTCAGTGAGTTCATGCCCGCTTTCAACCCGGCCTGATAAATCCAGACGTCGCCGCTCCATGCCAGCATGCGAAAGCCTTTCTGGACGACGACTTCGGCGAAGTCGAGCGTTGTCGGCATCAGGCCGCCAATCTTTCCGTGCGCGTTACATGCTGCGATGACACGATCCATTGCCGCCAGAAAGTCAGGATGGTCGAACTGTCCAGGGATCCCGATTGAAGCCGAGAGGTCTGACTGACCGATCCAAAGAACGTCGATTCCGTCAACGGCCGCGATGGCTTCCACATTTTCCAGACCGTCGGCAGTCTCGATTTGAGCAATCAGTAGCTGATGCTCGTTCGAGCTTGTCATTTTCTCGACCACGTCGCCGCCCTTGTAATCGTCGTGGCCGATGCCGAATGCACATCCTCGACGACCGACCGGCGGGTACTTTGCGGAGTTGACGATCTTTTCAGCCTGCTCGACAGACTCGACCATCGGCACCATCACGCCCTGAGCACCCATGTCGAGTGCCCGGGCAATGAAGTGGTACTCGGTGGCCGGAACGCGAACGAGTGGCAGCATGCCCGTGCCGTGCGTCGTCGCGCACAACATGCGGATCGTTTCAAAGTTCCAGCCAGTATGCTCCATGTCGAAAATGGCGAACTCAGCACCTGTCGACGCGGCCGCACGGGCGACTCCCGCTGAATGAAATTCGAACATAAAGGTTCCGATCGAGGAACCACCGGCCATTAAGTTCTGCTTGACGGAGTTAGGTTGCATCGAAAATCTCGCTGTGTACTCAAAGGGTAGTTTCAATTCTGGTCTGGATGCGGTAAACGCGGCTCGCAAGTTACTGACAATCACTTCGTCCGTCACGTGTTCCAGAATTGGTTCGGTGGCCGCTTGCGAAGTTCCAGGTTTCACCTTCCACGTGGCGACGAATTTTCGAAATGAATGTCCTTCCTGAATCCGATCGAAATCCGGCGGCCCTGGCGACTCACGTTCGCGACGAGGCTCGGAGAATCGGTTTCGATCTGGTGGGAATTTCGCCAGCGACCGCTCCTGCCGGGTTCGATCATCTACAGAGTTGGCTGGAGCAGAACTTCGAAGGCGAGATGCAGTACATGCGGCGGCGAGAGGCCGCGTACGAGCATCCCGACGGTGTGTTGCCCGGCACGAAAAGCGTGATCGTCACGGCGTTGAATTATCACGCATCGGGTACGGCCGGACCGAGCGTGCCGGTCGGAGCGAATGACGACCTCGCTCAGCCATCGGCCATCGGAAAAGTTGCGAGCTACGCAAACGGCACGGCGGACTATCACGATGTGATTCGAAAAATGCTGAAGCAACTCGGCGCCGTTCTGCACGAGGCCGTGCCTGGCTGCCGAACTCGCGCGGTCGTCGACACGGCTCCGCTGCTGGAGCGTGACTTCGCGAAGATTGCCGGGCTCGGCTGGTTCGGCAAAAACACGATGCTGATCAACAAGCACGCCGGAAGCTGGTTGTTTCTGGGAGCGTTGCTGACCGACGTCGAACTGGAGCCAGACGCTCCGCATGACACTTCGCACTGTGGAACCTGCACTCGTTGTCTGGATGCCTGCCCGACGGACGCGTTTGCCTCGCCGTACGTGCTCGACGCGCGGAAGTGTATTTCCTACCTGACGAT
Organism: uncultured Planctomyces sp.; assembly: GCA_937899075.1. Lineage (GTDB taxonomy): Bacteria > Planctomycetota > Planctomycetia > Planctomycetales > Planctomycetaceae > JABMPE01. The sequence goes on from CALDJX010000208.1 coordinate 40,321, forward strand.
CGAACTGCGCGATCAGCCAATTCCAAAAGCACTTCGCGAGGGCATGCAGGATTGGATCTTCGGCTGCGACATCTGCCAGGACGTCTGCCCGTGGAACCGCAAAGCGACCAGCACGTCAATCCCTGAGTTTCATCCAGCAGCGGACTTGTCGCCGCTTGATCTGAAATGGTTACTTTCACTCAGCGACGAAGAGTTCCGTACGCGTTTTCGCAAGACGCCGTTCGATCGGCCCGGACGGTCCGGGCTGTTAAGAAACGCTGCCATCGCTGCTGGAAATTCGAGCGACGCTTCGATGGTCCCATCACTGATCAACTGTCTGAATGACGAAGAGCCGCTCGTGCGAGGCGCGGCTGCGTGGGGACTTGGCAAGCTCGGCGGCGACGTTGCCCGCAACGCTCTTAACGAGCGAGCGAGTGTCGAATCCGATCCGAGCGTTCAATCGGAAATTGAGTCCGCCGGCTCAGGAACAGTCCCGTATTAACTTCCCGAATATGGTGAGAGCGTCAGTTCTCGTCATTCCCGCGCAGGCGGGAAACCAGTTTCTCCGGGCGTTCTGGTTTCCCGCCTGCGCGGGAATGACGTGGTTGAAAATCGGGAAGTTATTCTGCACCCATTCCTGAGTGAGAGTGTGCCACCCACTTGCTCTGCACCTTTACTCGTGAGTGTGGCGACGATGTTCATTCGCTGTGCGGGACGGTGTCGAACCTGGCCTGTGTGAACATGACGACGGCTCCGAGAAACGACAGCACGGCGGACACCAGAAAAACCTTCGGGCCCATGCCGAGGCCCTTGATCGTCAGGCTGCCGATTGTCTCGGTTTCGACGAAGAGGAACATCGCCAGCGGAGGGCCGATGAAGCCTCGTACTCCTGTCAGGAAAACGTGGATTCCGTTGTAAAGCGAAACGTGTTCTGGCTTCGCGAAGTACATGCTGCCGGTGATCCAGTTGATCGATCCGCCGCCGTTGCTCAGAGCGTGAATGGCTCCGCCAAGCGCCAGAGGCCACACCTGCCCGGTCACTCCGCCGACCGCGTAAAGAACGAACGCAAAGATCTGCAGCACGTTGAAGATGCCTCGCGCGGTCATCGGGCTTTTCTTATCCATATACCGGCCCCACAGCGGAGCGGTCATCACCAGCAGCAGCACCGGCATGACGGCCGTCACGAAGCGAATCGTTGAATCCGCCGCTCCGGCATTTTCACGCATGATTCGCGGAACGAGGTACAAACCGATGTGATTGGCGATTCCAGCCAGAGCGAACCCGAACTGGTAAAGCACGAAGCGCCGGTCGCTGAAGAAAATGTGACAGCCGTTTCGAAATGATGTCAGCAGTCCTTCGCGGTTTTCGCGTACGAACATCGACTTTCGTGGGATGGGAATCTTTGAGTAGTACCACGCCGACGAAAACAGCATCAGCCCCATGATGCAGAACAGGCCCGAGTACCAGGCAGGCCACAGCGCGAACCACCACCAGCTCGTAATCGTGATGGACAAACCGGAAATCGCCGAGACAGCTCGAAGAAGTCCGACAGCGGCGCTGCGATGCGTGTCGGGGTAGAGCATGCGGAACATGTTCATCTCGGCGACCTGCTGAAACACTTTCAACAGAAAAGTCGCGCCGATCAGGAACGTGAACCAGGTCGCTCCTTCTGTCGGGATGAACAGAGTCCCGAACAGCAGCAGGCCGATCAGGCAGTTCGGCAGAATGACAAGTTGACGCATCGGAACGACGGTGCCGATGCGTGTGACCAGTAACCCGAACAGGCAACTACCAAAGAAGAAAGAAGCCAGCACGGCCTGGTGCCAGACTTCGGCGTCGAGAATCGTTTCCTGAACAACCAGCGCGACGAGAAACAGAACGAGGTGAACTCCGTTTCCAATGTTCGACACGCCGTCGAAAAACAACGCCGGTCGGTAGCGAGTCGGAAATCGGTTCAACGCCCGGCGGATCGGATTCGGAGCGGCGTCAGTGGGTGAGGCTTCAGTTGGCAAGATGCAGGTCTTTGTTACCTGGAGTGATCAGTTATTTGACGCAAAGGCGCGAAGACGCAGAGCTTCGCAAAGGCGTTTTAAGAAATACATCTTGAGGTAAGAGGATTTCCGACCTGGGCTTATGACTCGCCCGAATATGGAGCCCTTCGCGTTTCTTAGCGTCTTTGCGACTTTGCGTCAGAATTAGAATGTGAAACTGTTTGATCCAAGCATATTCGAGGACGAGGAACGACGATCTGAATTACGAAATGGTCAAAATCAAACGAGCCCGCAGCTTTAAAAAGCCACAGGCTCTGGTTGAGAGTTTATCAGCGGAAGTCGAAAGTTCTCGACCGTCAGGCCGATTTCCGGCTCGCGGCGGCGGCAGCGACGGGCAGCATCAGCGTGAAGGCTGTTCCTTTGCCGACGGTGCTGGCTACTCGCATTTTGCCTTTGTGAGACTCGATGACCTCGCGACAGAAGGCGAGGCCCAGGCCGGTCCCGCCCTGGCCGTTGGTGTCGGCTTCTTTCGTTGTGAAGAAAGGCTTGAAAATCTTGGGCAGTTCTTCCGACGGGATTCCGGCGCCAGTGTCGCGAACTTCAAGCTCGCCCATGAGGCCGTCTTCGCTTGTGCGAACCGTGACGAACAACATGCCGCCGCCGTCCATCGCCTGCCGAGCGTTGACGATCAGGTTGAGCAGCACCTGCTGAAGATGAGAGATGTTCACTTCGCAAACAGGGTGTCCCAGAATGTCTGTCTGAAGTTTCACTCGATTCATCTGCAAATCTTTTTCGCAGAGAATCAGCACGTCGGACACGATCTGGGAAAGATCGATTTCTTCCTTACGAACGCCAGTCGAACGAGCGTACCCCAACATGCCTGTTGTGATTCGAGCGGCTCGCTGGCCAGCTGAGAGAATCCGGTTGAAGGCTTTCTCGCGGGTGGCGTCATCTTTGTGACGCAGCCCCATTTTGGCGTAGTTGATCGTCGTCGTGAGAATGTTGTTGAACTCGTGCGTGATCGACGCAGCCATCTCGCCGACGGAACTCATCTTCTGAGCCCGCATCAGTTGTGCCTGCAGATCCTCGATCTGCCGCTGCAGTGACTCGACCTGGTGCGTGAATTCATCATGTGCGGGCATCGTTGATTCCATTCAAAAAAGTCGAGCGTCCTGCTGTTGGGTTTTCAGAGTCACTCCCGAAATCATTTCCAATTCCGATTGGAATCTGGTCGACGCAGCTCTGAACAGAGCTCGGTATCGACCGACTGCCCAGCGAGCTGAAGCCGACAATCCGTACAATCAGATCAGCCGCGAAATCCCGCATCGCATGATCCTGCTGGGAAGCTCGCGGCAAATGACGGCGGACTCTCAATCGTTGCCGGCAATGCCGGATTGGTAATTCAGGCTGACTTTGACGCGCCTTCAGCGAGACCGTTTGTGCGCAATTCGTCGTGCAGCGAATAACCTCCCAGACGTGCCCATCACGACGTTTGCGACAATGCATCCAACGAGGGCAACATCTCCGAACAGATAGCGAGGCATCAGCCTCCACACGCGTCGCGGCTTCAAACTCAGACCTACTGTTGTGGTGAATGGCATCGCACGCGTATCTCGAAGAGGAACGGCATGTTGTTCGATCAGCTTCGCAATCCAAATCGTTTCACTTGATCGATGATTCACTCGGCCGGAGGACTCTGACATGAGCCAGTTACTGAACAGCGTGAAGACGTTTCTGAAATCAGACGACGGCCCGACGTCAGTCGAGTACTGCGTCATGATGGCCTTCATTTTTCTCGTCTGCTTTGCGGCGATCGGGGAACTCGGGGCGACTACTAAAGAGCTTTACTCGGACTCGTTAGCCGAAATCGAGAAGTAACGGTCAACGTTACCCGAACAGTTCAACAACGCTCAGAATTGGTTCGTGCATCGTCTGACAAGACGCTGTGCCTGCGGCCTCCGGCGCGAACTCTTTTTGCCTCGACCCTCGAAGCGAATCAAAGCCCGACCTCTACCGGGAGGTCGGGCTTTCTGCATTTAGCCCTGCGGTGAACGCTTTCGGTTCGCGGAAGTTCGCGTGACAATCCGCCGATCATCATGCCAGTGCATCTGTGCTCGCAAAATTGTCGAACTTTTGAATCCGGAATCGCGGCGTGTCTCATCCAAAGATCATCGTGCTCGGCTCGGTGAACACCGATCTGGTTATCAGCTCTCCTCAGCTGCCTGGAATTGGAGAAACCGTGATCGGCGGCCGCTTCTACAAATCCAGCGGCGGCAAAGGCGCGAATCAAGCTGTCGCTGCCGCGAGGACATCGGGCCTGCCGGTTGGGTTTATCGCGGCGGTCGGCAATGACGACTTCGGCAAAGCGGCGATTCGAGAACTCCGCAAAGAGAACATAGCGACGCAGCACATCCGCATGGTGGATGATCATGCAACGGGCGTTGCCCTGATCATGGTTGACGAACACGGCGAAAATCAGATCAGCGTCGCGTCCGGAGCAAACGCTGCGTTGTCGCCCGACGACGTCGCCCGCATCGATGACGAATTCTTTTCCAAAGCCAGCGTGTTCGTCGCCTGTCTGGAATCGCCGATCGAGACCGTCGTCGCCGGACTCAAACGCGCGAAGGCTGCTGGCCTGATCACGATTTTGAATCCGGCCCCCGCTCGCGAGGAAGCGTGCGACCGCGAGGTTCTCCAGCTCGTCGACATCCTCACTCCAAACGAATCGGAAGCAACCTTCCTGAGCGGTTGGGACGAGATGAAGGACCTTGAAGACGCCTGCATCTGGTGCGAGCAGCTTCAGCAGCGAGGCAGCGGTCGGATCATCATCACTCGCGGAGACAAGGGCTGCATTTTGAAAGACGATTCGAGCGACGTTTGCCTGACTCCGGCGTTCGTTGTCGACTCGGTTGACGCAACAGGAGCCGGCGATTGCTTCAACGGGGCACTGGCGACCGGATTGGCGGAAGGCAAAACGCTCCTCGAAGCAACTCGATTCGCGATGGCCGCGGCCGCTTTGTCGGTCACTCGGCGGGGAGCGATCCCTTCACTGCCCACCCGAAAAGAAGTCGACGACTTTCTGACGAGTGATCCAGTGCGGTCGCAGCTCGCACTTTGACCCGCCGCAACTTTTACGTCGGGAGGCAATTCAGTCTTCGGCCTCCCCCGCGCAACCGTGAAGGCACTACACTGGAACATTCGAATTTTCCAATGTGCAGGCTGGCCGGCCGGAGAGTCGGCGACCGTCAATCCTGGAGACCGCCGTGCTGACACGCCTCCTTTCTGCCGTGCTGATCGTTCTGGGCTCTGGCCTGGCGATGACAGATTCGAATCTACTAAGCGCCGCCGACGATGAAGTGTTTGCACCGATGTCTTCTGAGAAGGCTCGATCACAAACGCTTGACTGGGCGGCCGGTCAGGGGCTGAAAGATCGAGCATTGATCGACAGCATCGGAAAGCTTTGGGCCCCCGGCGAGCTTCAAAAACGGCCGACGGAAATTCACAAACTCGCCATTCGAACATTCAGTCTGGCAAACCCGGCCGCGGACGAACTCGTCAAGCAGTGTCAGTTCGGGATTCTGGCAGCACCGAGTTCGCCGCTACTGGAATCTGACGCGAACGACGACTTCTTCACCAGCAATCTGCTGGCCTACGTTGGAACGTTTTTGACTCAGGCAGAATTCTTTGACGAAGCGCTCGCGATCTTTGAGAAAACGAAACCTCAACGACTGATCGACCCGGCTTCGTACTTTTTCCACAAGGCCGTCTGCGAGCATCGCCTGCTCAAAGCGAAAGAGGGCCTCGCCACTCTGAAGCAGCTGCTGGAGAACACTTCCGACGTCCCGGTCCGTTATTCGACGGTCGCCGACCTGATGAAATCGGATCTTGAGAAGCTCAAAGAAAAATCGCTCGACGAAGTGGCGAGAATGATGTCCGATGTTGAACGACGTCTGAAACTCGGCCGCGGCGGCGCTAAAGTTCAGAAGACAGAAGAAGAGATCGTTTCGCGGCTGGACGAGCTGATCAAGAAACTCGAACAGCAACAACAGCAGCAATCTCAAAGTCAGAGTGGCAATGGCCAGGGCATTCCGGAGGGGGCTCCCGACAGCATCATCAAAGGCTCGACCGCGCCTGGCGAAATCGACGAACGAGATATCGGAGGCAAAGCCGGCTGGGGTGCGTTGCCCCCGAAGCAGCAAACGAAGGCACGAAACCTGATCGACCGCGAACTTCCTCCGCACTACCGCAACGCCATCGAGCAATACCTTCGCAAGCTCGCAGCACGACCGGAAACCCGCTCGCGATAACCTCGCTCGATAGCCTTTCCCGCAAACGCGAACAGACTCAAGGACTGAATTGATGACGGCATCGGTAGTGATGGTGCTTCTGGCGATCGTAAATGCTCCTCAGGTCGAAATTTCGACAATCGACGGTGCACGACATGCTGGAACTCTGACGTCGGCCGACGCGACTTCGTGGAAAATCGTCGTCGACGGAAAGCCAGTCGAAGTCGTCATGTCGAGCATTCTGGAAGCTCGACTTCAGACAAAAGGCGAGCCCGTACCAAAGGCGCCTCATGAAACCGTTCTGACTGACGGCTCTCGCATCGGGACATCGTCGGTCACTCTTGAAGGCGACAAACTGACCATCGCCGCAGCGGCCACGGAAGCTTTGACGATTTCCCGCTCGGCCGTCGGAAACATTCGGTTGTCCGAATCGCCCAGCAGCGTGGATGAACAATGGACAGAACTCCTCGACCGCGAACGGCGTGAAGACTGGCTCGTCCTTCGCAAGCAGGACAAGCTGGATTTCGTTCCTGGAGTCGTCAGCCGAATCAACGACACGCACGTCTTCCTGCTGCTTGACGGCGACACCGTCCCCGTACCGCGAGAGAAAGTTTTCGGAGTCATCCTGCGACAACGCCAGGCCAGTGAATCAAAATCGGCCGGCATCATTGAACTCGTCAGTGGCGACCGGTTGGCGGTCCGTTCCGTAGTTAGCAAAGGAACCGACTTCACGTTGCAACTGGCCGCGGGCCCGTCGATCGTTGTGCCGGTGCAAAGCGTTCGAGTTTTCGACTTCAGCGCTGACAAGCTGACCTGGCTGTCGTCGCTGAAGCCGCGAGACCTCAAACATGAATTTCGATTCATCGATCCTGCGGCACCGCTCAAAAACGATCAGGATGTTTGGGGAGAAGAGCTTCGGCTTGGCAACCAGACGTTTACCCGCGGCGTCTGCCTCAGATCAAAAACAACTGTGCGATACCGTTTGAACGGCGACCACAGCCGGTTTGTGGCTCTCATGGGAATTCAGCACGGCTACGCTGGCGACGTCCACGTTGAAATCTCGGCCGATGGCCAACGGCTACTGACTCAGGACGTAACGCCTCAGGATGAGGCGCCTTTTGAAGTGGACCTGGATGTCTCGGGTAAGTTCGTTCTGGAGATTCTTGTCGACTACGGAAAAGTCGAAAGTGACATCGGCGACCATCTCGTTCTGGCCGAAGCTCGACTGCTCAAGTAGAGAGTTCGCGTGTGTCTGACGCAAAGCCGCAGAGACGCGAAGGCTCGCAAAGACGTCGTTTTTCCGACAGTTTACTAAGGAACGTGTCGTGAATAATTATTCCGAAATGATCAGAAGAATCTAACCACAGAGGCTCAGAGGCACAGAGAAATACTCTCGTGTCAAACTCTGTGTCTCTGTGCCTCTGTGGTTAGAAACGGGAAGTTGTTGTCAACACGTTCCTGAACTGATGTTCGAGTCTGAGACAACTCTCGAAAGCATCATTAATAAGATCTCAATCATGTCGATTTTAGCAATCGCTCTTCAATGGGCAGCAAGCAGAACGCAAGCATGTTTCGCACTCTTTGCGAACCTTCGCGTCTCCGCGTCTTTGCGTCTGACGATTCTGGCAACCAGCATCCTGTTGCCTGCTGCAGAGTTCGCGAACGCCGCCGAACCTGTCGTCGCAAAAGCTCAGCAACAACGCGTCGATGTGCTTAAGAAGATCTCACCCGCCGTGGTAGCCATCTTCGGAGACGGCGGCCAGGGTGGCGGTTCGGGAGTTGTCATCAGTGCGGACGGTTACGCACTCAGCAACTTCCATGTGACCAGTGGATCTGGCGACTTCATGAAGTGCGGTCTCAATGACGGAGTCCTCTACGACGCCGTCATCGTCGGAATCGATCCGACTGGCGACGTTGCGTTGATCAAGCTGCTTGGTCGAGACGACTTTCCGTTTGCGACGATCGGCGACAGCGACAAAGTAAAGGTCGGCGACTGGGCCTACGCGATCGGCAATCCGTTCCTCCTGGCAACAGACTTTCATCCGACGGTGACTTACGGAATCGTCAGCGGCGTGCACCGCTATCAATACCCGGCAGGATCGTTTCTCGAATATGCCGACTGCATCCAGGTCGATTCTTCGATCAACCCCGGCAATTCCGGAGGGCCATTGTTCAACGACGACGGAGAACTGGTTGGCATCAACGGACGAGGTTCATTCGAAAAGCGAGGCCGAGTGAACTCAGGCGCCGGTTACGCCATTTCGATCAACCAGATCATGCACTTTCTCGATCACCTGCGCAGCGGCCGTATCGTCGACCATGCGACGCTCGGAGCAACAGTCACATCCGACGGCGATGGGCGAGTCGTCGTCTCCAGCATTCTGGAATCTTCAGAGGCTTACCGACGTGGCTTACGGCTCGATGACGAAATCGTGTCGTTTGCTGGTCGCAATATCCGATCGGTCAATCAGTTCAAGAATGTGCTGGGCATCTACCCGAAGGGGTGGCGGCTTCCTCTGACCTATCGTCGAGACCAGCAGAAGTATTCGGTGAAAGCTCGGCTGCGAGGCGTTCATACGAAAGCCGATATGATGCCAAAACAGGGTCCCGGCGGCCCGCCCAAGAATCCTCACAAGGATGGCGACGAACCCGAAAAAGAGAAGAAGGACACGACGCCAGAAGCCTACCGTCACATGTTGGTGAAGAAGGACGGCTTCGCGAATCACTGGTTCAATGCCGAGGAGCAAAAACGTTTGCTCCCACTGGTGACTCGATGGGGCGATTTCGCAAACCTGAATGGCTTGTGGAAAATCACCGGCCAGACCGGCGACGGCGACGACTTTTCATTGACACTTAGTGATCGAGGCCTCGGCCTTCAAATGCGGAATGACGTCTTCTTCCAGCCGCTCGACGGGTCCGACTTTCTCGACGAGCCACCCGGCAGCGGCGGACTTCTGGTCGCGATGCACCACCTTCGTCTGATGCTGCAGAAGCAGGCCGATGGTTTCTCCGAGTTCTACTACCTCGGTAGTGAGCCGCTGGATCTGACCGGTGAGATGGTCGACGTCCTGGTTACCACTCTGACCGGAGTCGAAACACGCTGGTACTTCGCCCGAACTCCGGCCGCGTTTGTCGGGATGTCCTGCCAGATCACCGAAGACAGCGAGGAATGCGAAGTCTACTTCGGCACAGTCGACCAGTTCGAAGACCGCTTCTTCCCCGGCCAGATCATCGTCCGCTCCGGCGGCCGAGAATATCTGCGACTGAAAGTCACAAAGACCGAACTCGCAACAACACCGTAGGTCAGGCTCCGCCTGACGGAGTCGGCCGTTTGGAAGTCAGTAGGCTGGGTCGTGACCCAGCTTTACGGCGATTGCTGGCTCGTGACCCAGCCTACACATTCAAATCAGAATATCGGCTGGGACTTTTCCGTAGACGTCGGTCAGGCGGAAGTCGCGGCCGGCGTAGCGGTAGGTTAGTTTTGTGTGGTCCAGGCCGAGCAGATGCAGGGTTGTGGCGTGGAAGTCGTGGACGTGGAATTTGTTGTCGACTGCTGAGATGCCGAATTCGTCGGTCGCTCCGTAGTTCATGCCGCCTTTGATTCCGCCTCCGGCCATCCACATTGAATAGCCCGTCGCGTTGTGGTCACGGCCGTCCTGATTGCGGACGGCTGGAGTGCGGCCGAACTCGCCGCTCCACACGATCAGCGTGTCTTTCAGCATGTCTCGTTCTTTGAGGTCTGAGATCAACGCCGCAATCGGCTGGTCGGTCGCGCCGCAGTTGGAAGTCAGCTTTGACTTCAGAGCCTTGTGCTGATCCCAGCCTTCGTGCGTCAGCTCGATGAACCGCACGCCGGACTCGGCAAATCGGCGAGCCATCAGACACGCTCGACCGAAGTCGTCCGTCAGTCCTTTTCCGATGCCGTACTTCTTCTGCGTCTGCAGAGTCTCGCTGGAAGTATCCATCACCTGAGGCACTGCCGACTGCATGCGGAAGGCGAGTTCGTAAGACTCGATGACTCCGTCGATCTGAGAATTCAGCGGCTGACGATCGGCGAGGCCCCGATTCAACGACTGCACAAAGTCGATCTGTTTTCGCTGGATGTCTTCAGGAAGCTGCGAGTTGCTGATGTTGCCGATCTGGACGTTGCTCAGTGAGTCGCCCTGATCGCCGATTCGGGTTCCCTGGTAGACCGCTGGCAGAAACGCTGAGCCATAATTCTGAGCGCCGCCCAGTCGAGCCGGAGGCTTGATCGTGATGAAGCCGGGCAGGTCCTGGTTCTCTGTGCCGAGCCCGTACAAAGCCCACGCTCCCATTGACGGGCGGACGAACTGGAAGTTGCCCGTGTGAAGCTGCACCAGAGCCTGCGGGTGATTCGGGATGTCCGTCCAGGCTCCGTTGATGACGCACAGGTCGTCAGCATGTTCCGAGAGATGCGGGTACAGGTCAGAAATCAGCAGGCCGCTGTCGCCGCGTGGTTTAAATTCCCAGGGCGACGGCAGCAGCTTACGACCCTTCTGAGAATTCTGCCCCTTGGCATCGCCGCCGGGAGCCTCCCCCTCGTGCTTCTTCAACGCCGGTTTGTAATCGAATGTGTCGACGTGAGATGGTCCTCCGCGCATGCAGAGGAAGATGACGCGGTTGGCTTTCGGTTCGAAGTGAGGCTGTCGGGGCATCAAAGGATTTGACGACTGCCGCTCCTTCGCCGAGGCAGCGGCAGCGAGACCCGCAAAGGCCATGTACCCAAATCCGCACGAAACAGATTTCAGAGCGTTGCGACGAGTGAATTCAAACATGGAGTGTTCCTGGATCGATTGTCTCGATGAAAGAGTTCTGCTTCGTTAACTCAAGTGAATAATTTTTCTGACGCAAAGTCGCGAAGACGCAAAGGACCGCAAAGATTCAAACTTAAATGAATGGAGTATTTGCCGTCAGCCGAAGCTTCGCCTCTTCAGATTCTTTGCGAATCTTCGCGCCTCTGCGACTTTGCGTCAGATTGTGCATTCGGAAACACTCAGTCTGACTTCGTGAGTTATATCGTCAGGCCGTCTTATTCGACGTATCGGAATTCGGCACTTGCGAACAACGATTGAGCAAGGCCGGTCCATGCTTTCTTCTGACGAGTGGATTCCGATTCGCTGCTTTCAAAGGATTGTGAGGTCTGAGCGACGAACGCCAGAGCTTCGTTTCGTTCGGAGTCAGACGGCTGCCGTGCAAAAGCGATCTGCCACGCTCGATCGATGCGAGCTTCGTCGTGCAGGTCATCGTCGTCGAGTAGTCGTTGAGCGAACGCATCCGCCTGCGCGGTGACAAAATCGCTGTTCATCATGTAAAGAGCCTGCGTCGCGACGGTTGTGACGTCGCGGCTTCCGTAAATCATACTCGGCTCAGGGAAGTCGAAGACTTTCAGAATCTCGGGGACATAGCCACGAACAATCGGCAGATAGACGCTGCGTTTTGTGTCGTCTTCTCCGAACTTATCGGTTTTCAAATTTCGACCGATGATCCCATTGCCGACTGACAAAACGACGGAGCCCTTGGCCGGGTCGGTATCGAGCTTCCCACTGACAACGAGCATCGCGTCGCGGATTGATTCGGCTTCGAGGCGGCGATGATTGGCTCGCCACAGCAGATCGTTGGCAGGATCGGTTTCTTCCGAAGCCGAGTTGCTTTCGCTGCCCAGTTGATAAACGCGGCTGGTCATGATTCGACGGATGGTGTGTTTGACCGACCAGCCGTTGGCTTTGAAATCGGAAGCGAGCCAGTCGAGCAGTTCGGGATGCGTCGGCCGGTCGCCGTTGGCTCCGAAGTTGTCGACAGTCGCGACAAGGCCGCGTCCGAAAAGATGCTGCCAGATTCGATTCACGGCGACGCGAGCGGTCAGCGGGTTGTCGTTCTGAGTCAGCCACTCCGCCAGCGCAAGGCGTCCGCTGGTTGAACCATCCAGTTCGGGAATGTGACCGACGCTGCCGATCGTCAGGAACCCTCGCGCGACCACGTCTCCTTTGTCGTTTGCCTCACCTCGGATTCGCAGTTCCGTGTTGTCAGGCGAAGCCGAGTCGAGGACCGCCATTGTCTGCTCGCCGTCTTTCGACTCGCCGACTTCTGCTTTCTGTTCTTTGATCCGTTTTGAAAGCTGTTTGATTCTTGCTTCCGATTTATCCCTTTGGATGCTGATGTTTTTTGTCTTCGGATTTTTCTTTAACTGAATCTCAAAACGTTTCAGTTTCGCTTGCTCGGCCTTGAGTTGTTTCTGTACGGCGGCCGTCGACGAACCTTTGCCCGTTCCCTTGGTTGAAATCTGACCGACCGTACCGTCGGCGGCGATGCTTAACAGCCGGCTGGGATTTCGATTTCCGTTCGACGCGTCCGTTCCGTAGAACGTGTCCGTGCTGCGGAAGATTCCGGCGAGCGCGTAGTATTCTTTCTGCGGAACCGGATCGAACTTGTGATCGTGGCAGCGGGCACACGACGCCGTCAGTCCGATGAACGCTCGCGTGGTGACATCAATCTGCTCGTCGACGACGTCCATCGCGAAGGCTTCGTCGTTGGTCTCGTTCAGCGATTTAGGACCGATGGCCAGAAACGCCGTCGCCATGACCTGGTCACGCCGTTGCTTTGGAGAATCGTAAGGCAGCAGATCGCCAGCAACCTGCTCCTTGATGAACCGATCGAACGGCTTGTCATCGTTGAACGATTGAATGATCCAGTCGCGGTACCGCCATGCGTAGGGGAAGGTGGCGTTTCGCTCCATGCCGGTGGACTCGCCGTACCGCACGACGTCCATCCAGTGGCGACCCCAGCGTTCGCCGAAGTGAGGCGATGCAAGAAGCTCGTCGACGGTTTGTTCGACAGCGCTCGCCAGGTTTTTCGCGGCCCGACGTTCAAAGTCTGATAGCTGTTCCGGAGTCGGTGGCAGGCCAATCAGATCGAAGTAGATTCGGCGAGCCAGCGTTTGAGCAGACGCATCATCAACCGGCGCGACGTCTCGTTCAGCATGTTTCGCCGCGACGAACTGATCGATCCCAGTGCGCGGCCATTGAGTGTCGACTTTTGGCGGCTTCGGATTGGCGAGCGGTCGAAAAGCCCAGAAGCTGCGAGCTTTCTCGAAATCGATTTCCCGACGAATCAACGCGGCTTTGCCATCTCGAGGATCCTGCGCTCCCATTTTGATCCACTGTTCAAACTTCGCGATCGTTTCGGGCGGAAGCTGTTCCTCGGGAGGCATCTCCAGCCCTTCCCACCGAATCGCTTCCAGCAGCAGGCTGTCGGAAAGCTGGCCGGGGACAACGGCTTCGCCAGAGTCGCCGCCCATGCGAATTCCCTCGCGAGTATCCAGCAGCAGGTTGCCCTTCGGCTCTTTGGTACTCGACGAGTGGCACTCGTAACACTTCGCCACCAGAACCGGGCGAATGTGCTTTTCGAAGAACTCGATGCCCGCCTTCTCATCGGCCGCCCGCAACGATACGGGCAGAAAGGCCAACAAGACGATCGCAAGTGACAGTCGCGGTATCATCTGACAACTCCGGAGAGCGATTGGGGCAGGGGTGGGCTCGATGAGGGCGTTGCACGTCTGAATGCAAAGGAACAGATGCGCAGAAACGCTCGATTATTTGCCGAATCGACCCGGCATATCAACTTACACTGTTCTGGCGGGGCTGATTGGAGGCGTTCAGTTCGGAATTTGACAACGGGGCAAGGTTCTCGTGAGTACGACCGTTTTGCGTTACCAGTCGTGACGTGATTTTCAGCGGCGTAACCTCGTAGGTCAGGCTTTGCCTGACGAAGTGCTGGGAGTTTAAAACGCTCGCAACCTGGACAACGATCGCAGTCAATTTCGTCAGGCAGAGCGTGACCTACGAGACGGGCTCAAGGCGGCCGTCGCGGAGTTCCATGTGTTGGGGGAATCGGCCGGCGAGTTCTGTGCTGTGAGTCACGCAGATCAAAAGTACGTTCTGTTCGCGGCTGAGTTCCAGCAGCAAGTCACCAACGGCGTCGGCTGTTGCTCGGTCGAGGTTTCCGGTTGGCTCGTCGGCCAGCAGGATTTCAGGCTGGTTGATGAGGGCTCGACAAACGGCGACTCGCTGACGTTCTCCGCCGGAAAGCTGAGCGGGACGATGCGTCACGCGGTCGGCGAGTCCGACTCTTGTCAGCAGGTCACGAGCACGTTTTTCGTCAGCGTCCGCGACGCCCTTTCCCGCCAGCAATGGAATGAGCACGTTTTCCAGGACCGTACATTGCGGCAACAGATGATGATCCTGAAAAATGAATCCCAGGTGCTCGTTGCGAAATTTCGCGAGTTCCGATTCGGACATGCTCGTTGGATCGCTGCCGAGTATTTCAATCCTTCCGGCAGTCAACTCGTCCAGCAGGCCGACGATGTAGAGCAGCGTGCTTTTCCCTGAACCCGACGGTCCGGTGACCGCCAGCGCGTCGCCGCGGTTAAGAGAAAGATCGACGTTACGAAGAATCGACAATTGCCCCGCCGCTCCGATGAAGTCTTTGGACAATCCGGACAGAGCGATGTCAGCGACTGCCGTCGATGATCCTGTTGATTCAGTCATGGAGTGCCGCCGTTAATTGAGTAGGGGATGACAAGCGGAGTGCCGGCATACCATTGTTAATCAGGCAGATGGTATGCCGGCGCTCCGCTTGTCATACCCTACGTGTTCGGGAAAATTCTCGTCGAAGCTCACGACGTCACGGCTCGTTGCCGACCTCGCCGGATTCAAGAATCACGCTGTCATACTCGGGTGGGATCGGGATCGACTCCAGCGGCGCGTCGTGTCGACAAAGACAGCAGGCTGTTTTCATTCGCCCGTGTGCAACGCGAGTTCCGTCTCGGAAGAATTCATAGCGGATCGTCAACGACTTCACACCCTTCCGCTCGACGTTGACATGAACGTCCAGCACGTCTTCGAACCTCGCCGGCGCCTCGAACGTGCAGTTGGCGGAAACTCGCGGCCAGCCGATGACAACGCCGTCAGCCTGCTTCTTCATGATGCTCAGTCCGAGCGACCGGAAGAACTCGTGCTCGGCTTCTTCCATGTAGAAGTAGTAGTTCGAAAAGTGCATGATCCCGGCCATGTCGGTGTGAGAAAACTCGACGCGGCGTTGGGTGAGAAATTGAGCGGTCATTGGCGACTCGTGAAAAGACGGGATACGACGAACCGGCATTGTCGCGACGCGGGCAAAGGATCGCAAAGGCACCCGTTGTCATATCTCACAGAATTCGTCGGCGATGCTGAAATCATCACTCCGCTATCTTAGACTCGCGAGATTCCTGATCGAGATCAGCCGCTGCTGCCTCGTCGCGACACTCATTTTCAGCCACCCTCCAGTTTGATCGCCAGCAATGCTGAGACACCTTCCGTCCGTCACTGACCTGCTTGAGCAACCGGCGATTCTTGAGCTTTGCGCTGGGCATGGGCGACTTCTCGTCACGAAATGGGTGCGTCAGGCCGTTGATCAAAAACGGGCCGCTCTGCGAAAACAGTTGCAACAGTCACCGGCTGAGAAACTTCCTGCCGAAACCGGCGACAAGGACGCGGCGGCTGTCAGAGACCTGTTGCGGATCGAATTACTCGAGGCCGTAGTTGAAATCGCTCATCAGTCGGACCTCGAACGTGTCCAGGGAATCATCAACGCGACCGGCATCGTTCTTCACACCGGACTTGGTCGAGCGCCATTATCGGCGGGAGCAAAGCAGGCACTCCAGGATGCCGCCGGAGCGTGCAACGCCGAAGTCGATATCGCGACCGGCGACCGGCGCTACCGCGGCTACCAGCTCAACTCGACTCTGCAATTACTGACGGGTTGCGAATCGTCGCTGATCGTCAACAACAACGCGGCGGCAACACTGCTGACTCTGCAGGCGTTGGGAGCCGGTCGCGAAGTCATCATCTCTCGCGGCGAGCTGATCGAAATTGGAGGCTCGTTTCGGCTGCCGGAGATCTTCGAACTCAGCGGAGTCATTCTGCGGGAAGTCGGCACGACAAACCGCACCAGTTTGAAGGACTACGAAAACGCCATCGGCCCGGACACGGCCGCGATCATGCACGTGCATCCGTCGAATTATCGTGTCGTCGGTTTTGCCTCGAAGCCGGACGAAGCCGACATGTTTGCGCTTGCTCGCGAACACGGCGTCATCGCCATCGACGATATCGGCAGCGGTGCGATGTTCGACACTCGGGACGCAGGACTGCCGTACGAGCCAACCTTTCAGCACAGCATCGCCGCCGGCGCGGACGTTGTTCTCGGAAGCGGAGACAAACTTCTTGGCGGGCCACAGTGCGGCATCATTGTCGGAAATGACAAATGTGTTGCGAAGATTCGCCAGCACCCGCTGGCTCGTGCCGTCAGAGTCGGCAAGCTGACGCTGGCAGCGCTCGGCGCGACGCTCGATTCATACACCCGTGACGAAGCTCGTTCCGAGATCCCAACCCAGGCGATGCTCTTCGTCACGACGGAAGAATTGCAAAGTCGAGCGGAAGCTATCAAGCAGGAAATCGCCGACGGCTCTGACTTACGACTCACGATCCGTGACGATGTCTCTCAGGTTGGCGGTGGTTCGCTGCCGGCCGTCGAACTGCCGACGGTCGTCATCGCGTTGAAGCACCAGAAGCTTTCCGCCGATGACCTGGCTGTCCGACTCCGCACCGGCCGCATCGGCGTCTTTGTTCGAATTCAGAACAACGAAGTCCTTCTCGACATCCGCAGCGTCCTGCCCGAAGACGATTCCCGCCTGGCTCTGGCCGTCCGCCTGATCCGCTCGGAAGGTCGCTAAGGACAGGTCTCGAAATAACTTTCCGAATTCGGTGTAAGCGACGATTTCCGTCATTCCCGCGCAGGCGGGAAACCAGTTGTCCGTGGAATTCTGGGTTCCCGCCTGCGCGGGAATGTCGAAGTTGAATATCCGGAAATTAAACCGCGACAATTCCTAAGTCGCGTGAAAGAAGTAGCCGCGTTCACAACCAGCGGCTGTGGTTACATTGCCAGCCTCAGACAAGTCTGACGATCGTTGGCCGTGGCAATTCGCATTGCGGCGTTTTTGAAGCTGCGCTATCATGCGGCTCCCTCCGGGCACTTCGTAGCCCGTCCGCTGAAACGTTGGCCCATTCGGCCTTCACCTCCCGAGCCGTCCGGCTCAAACAGAACACTCACTCATAACTCAAAAAAAGCACATTCGCATCGCGCAGGTTCTTTGTGCGCGCACGGTTTCGTGCTTTACCCATCCACGAGCGAATTTCCTCCCCACAAACTCTCTTCAATTTCAGATCAAACAATGTTGCGGCTGGGCATCGTCGATCTCGATTCGTCGCACTCGGTCGAATTCTCGCGCCGGTTTAACCATGCGGGAGTCGATCGCGAGCAATGGGTCGAAGGTGCGCAGGTCGTTGCTGCGTGGTCCGGCGGTTCGGTGATGGCTCCGGAACGGGTTCCTGGCTTTCAGGCCGAACTGGACAGCATCGGCGTCGAGATCGTCGACAGCCACGAACAACTAATGGAACAAATCGATGGCGTGCTGATTCTGTCTCTTTGCGGCGATTGCCACCTCGAACGAGCACGACCGTTTCTCGAAGCAGGCATGCCGACGTTCGTCGACAAACCGTTCGCGTGTTCGGTCAGTGACGCCAGAGAGATCATCGCAATCGCTGAGAAAAATCAGACGACACTATTGAACAGTTCGGCTCTTCGATTCAGTCAGGAAGTCAAAGAGTCAGCGTTTCAGAAGCAGCACCTCGGAAACACCAACGGAGCGATTACCTACGGGCCGGCGAAGCGAGCGGACGGAAACCCCGGCCTGTTTCACTACGGAATTCATTCCGTCGAGCTGTTGTTCGAACTGCTCGGCAGCGGCTGCGAAACAGTTTCGACAATCTGGTCCGACGAAGCGGAAGTCGTCACCGGAGTCTGGGCTGACGGCCGGATCGGAACGGTTCGCGGAAATCGGACAGGAGTTACTTCATACGGATTCGTGGCGTTCTGCGATGACGGCGTTGTGTCGGAAACGGTGTCGACAAGATTTGCCTATCGAAACCTCTGTCGCGAGATCGTTCGGACGTTTGAGTCAAAGCAACCATCGGTCACTCACGAATCCAATCTGGATGTTGTTCGGTTCGTGCTGGCATCACTGAACAGCGAGCGGTCTGGCGGGCAGCCAGTTTCTCTGCGCGACATAAATTGAAGCAGGAAGATTTCCTGAGTTGAGAGCAAGGTTTCCTCATGAAACGATCATCAGTCACTCTCGGTCTGATTCTGGCAGTCGTTGCCGGGTTGAGTTCCGTCGCGTCGGCTCAGCAGTTCCGCGTTTATACGGAAGTGTCGATTCCGCCACAGAATCCGGAACCCGGAAAAATGCAGGGCGAGGTCGTCGCTCGCAGCCTGACAATCTTTCATGCGGGGCGTGTGTTCGACTGGCTGAAGACGGCCGGCGAGGTCACGATTTTCGAACCAGCTCATCAGCGATTCGTCGTTTTCAACGGTCGCAAGCTGATCAAAACAACGATCGACTTCAAAGAAATTGATCGAATGCTGGCAGCGGCTCGGGACGAAACCAGCAACCATGCCGAACGCCTGCTGAACCGCAACGATCGGAACGCAACGACCATCGCGACGTCGTTGCAGTTTCAGTTGAACCCAACGTTCAAACATTCCTTCGAGCAGAGTTCGCTGCTGCTTGATCTGGACAGTCCAAAGCTTGAGTACCACGTCAACTGCGGCACGACTCCGATTCCGGAAGCCGTGGATGCGTACATGGAATACGCTGACTGGACTGCGAAGTTGAATCACGTGATGCACCCTCGCAGCCTGTATCCCGCTCCGCGAATGAAGTTGAACGAGAGCCTGCGTAAGCACAAAGTTCTGCCGGTCAAAGTTCAGCTTCGAGTCGATTTCGACCAGCCGATGCACCTGCAGGCCGATCATCGTTTTGCGTGGCAACTGGAAAAAATCGACCGGCAGAGTATTCAACACTGGGAAAACAAGGTCGGCGATCCATCGTTTAAGAACCTGACGTTTCGCGACTACCAGAAAGCGATCCTCAACGAGACAGCGCAGGCTGCACGTTGAGTCTTCGTGCCGGGAAGGCCCCAGACGTCGTTGCTTCTTGCTGACAGATTTCGAGGGGCGTAAGCTGGTCAGTCGGCGTTGCATTGGCAGATCGACGTTGAACGATCTCATGCGACGTGTCCTGGAGTTGCCCATGCTGAATCTTATCGAAACAGCTTTTCGCGCTGAGTCGCGATGTCTGGGGAGATCCCGGATCGCAGCAGCGGTTTGGATGATGGCAGTGCTTGCGATTTCGAGTTCGGTTTCTCATGGCGAGGATACTTCGGCTGGATCAGCCAATAATTTGAAAGTGGCTTCGCAAGCTCTACGCAAGTTGGAATCCGGCCCGAAGACTGGCTCGACGATCCATCAGTTCTTTGTTCGCGCCGTGACCGGACCTCATCGAAATCGATCGGTCTGCTACGTTTGCCGATACGGAAGTCGGCCGGTCGTGATGGTGCTGATTCAGAAGCCCGACCCGAAGATCGCCACATTGCTGAAAGCGATCGACGCCGTTGTCGACGATAACCGTGTCAGTGGCTTGCGGTGTTTTGGAGTGCTGGTGACAGACGAGTCTGCCCTCGCGGTTCCAGTTCTTCAGACGATGGCATTTGACGAGCGGATCATGATGCCTCTCACCGCGGCGACGACGGCGATCGCCGGTCCCAGTTGTCACAATCTTCATGAAGACGCAGCCACGACCGTCATCCTGTACCGGAATCAGCAGGCCGTTAAAAATTATGCGTTTGGAGAAGGGGCGATCGACGAGCGTTCCATCAGGCCTCTGCTTGATGGTGTAAAACGGTTGATTAATCCGACCGGGAAGACTGACGTGAAGTCATGATTACTGTCTTTATCCCGCCGCAGTTTCGCGCCCTTGCCGACGGAGCAGAGACTGTTGACGTCGAAGCCGGGTCCGTCCGCCAGGCGATCGAACGGCTGGATGAACAGTTTCCCGGAATCGCAGATCGACTTCGTCAGGGCGATGAATTGCGTCCTGGATTGAGCGTCTCAGTCAGCGGCCGAGTCAGCGGTCTGGGCTTGTTTCAGAAAGTCGCGCCGGGGGATGAGATCCACTTCCTGCCTGCTATTGGCGGCGGCTGAAACGCGTGTCGGGAAGATCAAAGAGGAATGCGAAAAGGCCTCGCAGCCCAAAGGGATGCGAGGCCTTCTCAGTCTCTCTTCTCATACACAAGCTACGCTACTCGTGTCTCATTGAGCTTTGTGCCGTCAGGTTTTTCCCGTTGAGGTAACTCCCTGGCACATAGCTGACTTTGTCAAACGGCACGGAAACATTCACAGTCACAAGGTCTCGTGCCTGCGCGTTTCCCACCTGATTGTTTGGGTCATCATTTCCTGGCGCGGCGACGACTGTGATTGCCACAGTGACATCGCTGGCTCCAACGTTAATCGAATCGTTCAGAAACTCCTCCACCCAGTCTTCGACATCCGTATTCGTCGACCCGTCGATAATGGCCAGTCGAGTCGCTTCGCGAGCCGCGTTGGTCACCATCTGGCTAACCATCATCGCTCGTCCGAATTCGACAATTCCCAGCACGACTCCGAAGAAAATCGGAAGCACGAGGGCCATCTCAACGATTGCCGCCCCACGGCGGTTGTGGCGTCTGCTCATAAGCTGTTTCATAATTTGGTTCCTCCCGCCAGAACCTTAGCTCATGAAATCTGCGACGTCGGAATCGGAGACTTCTGTAAGAATTATTTCTGAGTCAGCACATTCGGTACTGCGAAGTTGCTTTGAATGTCACGTGGTGAGGGCTGCTGAAATGTCAGGGATGTTGCTTTTTGGCATCACTGACGAGCGTTGTTCAGAATCCCTGCCTCTTACGTTAGTAACTGGTCGGCAGAAGCTTGAGCGGACGATCGGCGGCGATGTCCTGGAAAACCTGCATGAGCTGGGCTTCGTATTCGGCGATCGTCCCACCGCCCGGCACGACAAAGTGCTTCCCGCCGGTGATTGTGGCCAGTTCTTCCATCAAGTCTTCATCGGCACCGAGTCCCAAAGCGATGGCCATGATTTTGATTTTTGATGTCTTGCAGAGATTCGCCTGGTCGATCGCCCATTGCTCGGGATTGCTCGATGGACGATTGGCGACGCCGTCGGTCATCAGCACGATCACCCGGTAGGCATCCTGTCGGCCGTTGTTTTCGAGTTCTTCGCGAGCGACTTTCAGGCCCCCTCCGATATTCGTCATATTGTCATAGTGAGCGGCCTGACGATCTCGATACAGCGGCTTGATTGACGCAATATCGTGGGTGAGGCCGCTTTCCAGGTAGGCACCGTTGGAATTGGTGTGCGTGTAGATCGACAGCCCAACCTGGTCATCAGCTTCGACGGCAGTGATGTAGTCACACAGCACGTCCGAGGCGTTCTTGGCGGCAGTCAGCGGCTGCGTGGAGCAGACAGCGAGACCGGTCGTCTGTGAGTATTTCGGCTTCGATTCGTTCCAGTAGTTGATCAGGCACTTCGTTCCGAACATTGATCGATAATTGGCCTCGTTGACATTGCCGCTGTCGTTCACGTAGTCCACAAAGCTGGTCCACGATCCCGACGGGTGAGGATAGTTAACGGCATCCAGCCCGAGGTATTCGACGATGTCGGCATCGTCGAACTCAAATCGTTCGCCTGCGTTGTCGCCCGAAATGGCAACGTTGCTGCCAGACTCAACCCAGACTCGACGAATTTTTCTGTTGTCCTGAAAGACGCCTGTCGTGCCGGAAAGATTTTCGAAAGTCAGGTAGTAGCCGTTGCTGTCTTTAAGCACGACTTTTTCGAGGCCCAAAGTCGACGTCACTTCGACTTCGTCCCCACGATACTCGACGGTGATATGCGGAATGTTGTTGCCGATATCTTCCGGAGTTCCGTCGACCGTTATGTACGTCGGTGCGTAGGGCATGTTGCCATACGACGGTTCGCCGAGTTCCGTCCACATGGTGTCGATGGCTGAATTGATCGTGGCATGCCCGAGTTCGTTGCAGCTTTTGAACTCGGTGTCGTCATTCATCGACCCCGAGTAATCCAGCACCAGGACCATGTCGCGAGGCTGGTACGTGGCGACCGCCCCGACTTTCATAATGACATTGTCGTGGTCGATGGCCGGTGCGAAAAACAGTGGCAGCTTTCGGTCTTCCATCTGTCCCGACGCAGCGTTCCAGACGTCATCGAGCCGCCCGGTGATTCTCACGATGTTGTACGGAACGGCCTTTGGACCGAAGTTAAATACAAACGATGAATTCGCCGAATTCCAGTCTCGACGTCCCAGCTCGATGTCGAGACTCGGGTCAAGCAAAAGGCCGGAATGATTACCGACCGGATTCAACCCGGCGATTTCGGTAGCGGCCGCTTTGACGTTGGTTTCGACCACCGCCTGGTCGATGTTCGGATTCAGCTCCATCGCCGCCGCCAGCGTTGCTGCATCAACGGCAGCTTGCAGCTGTCCTTTGGTGACGGCCAGGTAGCCGATGTCGATGCTGAAGGCTGCAAAGCCCAGGACCATCGTGATCACAAACGCCGAGAGCAGGATGATGTTCCCGCTGCGTGATTGTGGTTTGCTGAATCTGGCCAGGAAGCCAGCCTTGATTGTGTGCATCATCGTCGATCCCCTTGCGCCGGAAATTTGAGTCCGGCAGTGACTCGATCACGCATCCGTTGCACGCAGCGAACCGAGCTTCGGTCGCCTGCTCCGTTTGTTTCAAAACTCTGATCTGCTACCTTCACCGGCTGCTTTCGACAGACGTGGAAGGCGAATCAGGAACCATCATGCCCACCATCTTCACAAAGATCATCAACCGGGAAATTCCGGCCGACATCGTCTACGAAGACGACAAGGCTCTGGCGTTTCGAGATATCAATTCGCAGGCCCCCACTCACGTGCTCGTCATCCCGAAAAAAGAGATCGCTTCATTAAGCGAACTCGAAGACGGAGACGCCGAACTGATGGGGCACCTGTTCGTTGTTGTGCGAAAGGTCGCCGAAGATCTCGAACTCGATAACGGCTACCGAACGGTGATCAACTGCGGAAGTGATGGGGGGCAAACGGTGGACCACATTCATATCCACTTGCTCGGAGGTCGTTCGCTTTCCTGGCCTCCGGGATAGCGCAACCTGTTAGCGAGCTGCGACTTCCAGAATTCAGATGCAACGCTCGCGAGTTTCGAATTCACACTGGCAACCGCAAACCGTGTTGCATCGCGGCATCATCGGTGTTGCCTGAAATCATCATCGAGCAATCCCACAACGACTTCCTGCCTGAACAATTTCCTACCCAACTAAGACGGAGTGACTTCTGTGAAAACGCGCCAGATGGTCGTATCGCTATCCGTAGTTCTCATGCTGGGAGCACTGCTCTCGGCGAACTTTCAGAAACAACCGGCTCCCGCGGCTGCGATGGCCGAAGCTGCCAACGCTTTCACCGCAACGCTGACCGACGCTCAGCTTGCCAAAACGTCGTTCGGATTCAGTGACGAAGAACGACTGAACTGGCACTACATCCCTCGCGAGCGGAAGGGGCTGCCGATCCGCGATCTTGAAGGCGACGCTCTGAAAACCGCACTCGCCCTGTTGCGATCCGGACTGTCGGAAGTCGGCTACGACCAGGCTCTGAACGTCATGAGTCTCGAAGAGTTGCTCTACCTTCTGGAAGGCGGCACTCGCGAAGAGCGTCGTGACAAACGCGACCCGAAGAAGTACTACATCAGCGTGTTCGGCAAACCGGGCAACAAGGGCTCGTGGGCCTGGCGAATCGAAGGTCATCACCTTTCGCTCAACTACACAATCGTGGACGGCGAGCTGGTCTCGACGACTCCGGAATTCTTCGGAGCGAACCCTGGCTTCGTCGATGCCGGTCCTGGTCGAGAAATCCGAGTCCTCGGCGCTGAAGAAGACATCGCTCGTCAGATTCTGAAACAGTGCTCGCCGGACCAGGTCAAGAAGTGCTGGCTCTCGAAAGAAGCGGCCAACGACATTCGCAGCACGGGCACAACGCAGCCAGACACCAGCGCCGCCGTCGGGCTGGCCGTCAAAGACATGTCGGCCGACCAGAAGAAGCTGATGGCTGACCTGCTGACCGAGTACCTGCAGAACATGCCAGCCGACGTGGCGGCAGAACGTCGCAAACAGATCAACGAAGGCGGCAAGGACAACATCCACTTCGCCTGGTGGGGCGACAGCGAACGCAACGCTCGGCACGCTTACCGAGTTCAGGGACCGACGTTCCTGATCGAGTACAACAACACGCAGAACAGCGCTAACCATGTCCACGCCATCTGGCGAAACATCGACGGCGACTTCAACCTGCCCGCCAAATAGACGAGCAGTTCCATTATCAAAGCTTGATT
This sequence comes from uncultured Planctomyces sp., assembly GCA_937899075.1. GTDB lineage: Bacteria > Planctomycetota > Planctomycetia > Planctomycetales > Planctomycetaceae > JABMPE01. The sequence goes on from CALDJX010000208.1 coordinate 64,982, forward strand.
AATAAAACGCAGAGTCCGCTGAGCCTTCAGTGTGCTCTGCGTTTTTGTTTTGTCGATTACGACGCTCCCTGCATAAAACCACGGATTACACAGATAAGTACGGATGCCTTGATGAAGCATCCCAATCATCCACGTAAATCCGTGCCCATCCGTGGTTATTAAATCATTCGACCCAGGAGTCCGCAGTCATGGCCGACGGCCAGAACTCACGCATCGAGGCTTTGTTCACAGATCGCTTTTCGAAATCGGCGGAACTCTACCTTCGTGCGAAAAAACTCTTTCCGAGCGGCGTTACACACGACGCTCGATACCTGAAACCGTTTCCGATTTACGCGAACGAAGCACTCGGTTCCCGCAAGACGACGGTGGAAGGTCACGAGCTGATCGACTACTGGATGGGCCACGGAGCGATGCTGCTCGGCCATTCTCATCCGGCAGTCGTGGAAGCCGTCCAGAAACAGGCCGCGATTTCGACTCACCCCGGCGCGTGCCACGAACTCGAAATTGCGTGGGGCGAAAGAGTTCAACAGCTCGTTCCATCCGCCGAAAGGATCCGCTTCACCAACAGCGGAACGGAAGCCACGTTGATGGCGTTGCGAGTCGCGAGGCTGGCCACTGGCAAGTCAAAAGTCATCAAATTCGCCGGCCACTTTCACGGCTGGCACGACAGTCTCATTCTGGGATCCGATCCGCCGCACGACGCCAGGTATGCAACTCCGGGAGTCACCGCCGGAGTTGCATCGGACATTATCTTCGTGCCGCCAAACGATCTGGCCGCGGCCGAAGCAGCGATCGATGAGCACGATCCTGCCTGCATTCTGCACGAAGGCAACGGCACGCACTGGGGTTTCGTTCCGGCACGAGCGGAATTTATGCGAGGGCTCCGCGAACTGACACAACGCAAGAATGTGATCTTTATTCTGGATGAAGTAATCACCGGCTTCCGAGTTCACCCGAACTGTTTCCAGGGGCACTGCGACATCGTCCCCGACATGACAACGCTGGCCAAAGTGCTGGCTGGCGGTCTCCCAGGAGGCTGTCTGGCCGGGCGAGCGGATTTGATGGAAGCTCTGGCGTTCGACAATCCGTACGGCCAGAAGATGAAGCACCCAGGCACGTACAACGCGAATCCGCTGTCGGCTGCCGCGGGAGTGGCCGCTCTGGACATCGTCGCCACGGCCGAGCCCAGCAACAAAGCCAACGCGTCCGCCGCAAAACTCCGTCAATCGCTGAACCAGGTTTTCGCCGAAAAGAGTTCGAGTCTGGTTGCCTACGGAGACTTCTCCGCCGTCAAGATCCGGACGGGCTTCGAAGGCACTCATCCAACAATCGACGGTGAGATTCCCTTTGGCGGCGACTGGCGAAGACTGGACGCCAAACCCGACGGTCGCCTCGGCCACGCCTTCCGCTGCGCGCTTCTTCTCGGGGGAGTCGACTGGTTCGGCTGGGGAGGCTCAACATCCCTGGCCCACTCAGACGCCG
>CALDJX010000209.1 GCA_937899075.1 uncultured Planctomyces sp.
TCACCGGACGCCTTTTTCGTGCCAACACCAACTCTGAAAATGTGCGAAACTAGAAGTAAGGAACCCGGCAGAACTTCTTCATCAGGAACGCCAGCCAGCCTTCCGGCAGACAACGACCGCAATGAAGTTGCGTCACGCCTTCCTGGCGAACGATGCGGCGCACGGTGCGGAACAGTCGCCAGTCGTCACGCAAAGCCGAAACACTTTTGAGACCCCATTGTGGCATCGTCAGCGCCAGGCGATGGAGATTCATGTTGTGCGTCGCGTCGAACTCGTCCTGAGACGGATGCTCGCCCGCCGCGACGACGACGTTCTCACGCGGCAGCCGGCTGTAGATTTCCTGGAACCATCTCCCGCTGCCGCCATTCTGCGGCGGAAAGATTTCGCTGAGAAGAAGTGCTTTCATGACCTGACTCTCCGTTCCATTCGCAAGTGATTCTGTGGTTGATTCATGGGGCCGCAAAGCCGACGGGATGAAGCGTCGCCCCGTCTTCTGCTCGACAATCTGTAGAAGTGGCATCGCGACGCGGCCGAACAGCACGACGGTCCAGAAGCCTGTTGCCAGAGTGGCCACGACCAGACGACCGACGACGCCAGGCACTTCCGGATAGATGAAGTAGCGGACTCCGACGTAAGTTCCGCCGACCGCCGCCGCACACACCAGGCACCGAGCAAACGGGTACGGGTATCGATCCACTTTTCGGTAGAACCACAAACCCGTGAAGGAGAACGCGGCGTAGGTAGCGACGCTCGCCCACGCAGCTCCGGCAGCACCGAAGCGAGGGATCAGCAGCAGGTTGCAGACAACGTTCGCGACGACTCCCGCCACCGATGCCGGTATCAAAGCTGCCGTCTTTCGAGCCAGTAGAACCGGCACGCTGAATTGCGAATGCATCGCAAAGAAAACGAACGCCAGCACGATGAGAGGAATCAGGTCGACGGCCTGGCCGAAGTCTCCCGGCGTCAGATACGGCAGCACCGGAAACGCGAACAACGCCGCGGCCAGCATCACGACCAGTAGTCCGTAGACGTAGTATTTGAAAACGTTTGCGTATGTGTTCTTCGCGTCGGGCTGTTGAGCGATCTCGTAAAGAACGACTCCCCAGATCGCGCCGAAAGGAATCATGCAAAGCGTGTTGACCGCCTGTCCGATTTTGTACGCCAGCGAGTACACGCCGACCTGATCGAGGCTCGCGTACGCTCTTAAGAGGTAACGGTCGGCTTCGTGCATCATCAGCGACAGGAACGCCTGAATGATCAATGGAGAACCGAATGCCAGCAGCGTTCGCAGGACGACTTTATCAAACGCGAACTTCTGTTGGTGCCGAGCAAAGATCAGCAGCAACGCCGTCGTGTTAACGGTCGCCGCAATCACGTTGCCAGTCAGCAGTCCGCCAACGCCAAGATCCAGGCCAACGAGAAACCACACGTTCAACGTGATGTTCAGCAGGAGCCGACTCATCGACAGAGTCACGAACGTACCCGACCGCTTTTTCACTCGCAGCCAGGTTTCCAGCAGTTCGCTGACCGTGTTCATCCAAAGCGTGCCCGCGGCCAGTAGGTAGAACATTCCACCGCTGGTGATCTCGGCCCCAAGAGTTACTTCGGCGATCACGTTTCTTGCTACGACCAGCGGAATGACCAGAACCGTCGCAGAAAGCGCCACCCACGACAGACCGGTCCACCAGACTTTGCTGCGAGCTTCGTCGTCCTCGCAGTCGAAGTGCGAACGCATCACCGCGGCGGCCATGCCCGAGCCGATCAGAATCGCCATGATTCCGGCGGTCAGATCCAGAATCGCAACGCAACCATAGTCAGCAGGGCTGAGGCAACGGGTGTAGAGCGGCAGCAGAAGAATCGAAGCAAATCGACTGAGGATTTGCCCGACTGCATAAACCGAAGAGTGTTTCAGGATGTCCTTGACTGGTTTCATAAATCTTTACTCGTAGGTCAGGCTCCGCCTGACGGAGTGCTTTAGTTCCGCAGGGTGGGGCTCGATGCACCCTTGCTCGTCGACCGTGATTTATTTCGTCAGGCAGAGCCTGACCTACTTGTTTATGGGATTCCTTTTACGATTGATGGACCGATCACTTTCGTGAGCCAGACTGGCAACTTCTGCCAGGTCCTGATCATCAGGTCGTACTTTCCACTGTTAGGTCGCATGTCGGTCGCTTCGCCCTCGCGGACGAAGTGTTGCCAGACGGCGGGGAACTCTTCCGCTCCCCATTGAGCTTTGAACTTGTGAGTGCCGGCGTCTTTAGAACTTCGCCCGAAGTCGAAGACCTTCTGGCCTCGTTCGATCGATCGAGACAGCAGATGCCAGTACATCAGCATGTTGGCACTCGTCGAATTGAACTCTCGCAGAGAACTGGCGCTGGGGACCTGCGTGACTCCCGGACCGTGTATCAGCAGTCCGGAAGCAACCGGTTTGCCGTCGAGGCGGACGCAGCAGAACTCGGCATCGCCGGGAAATTCGTCGAGCATCGACGTAAACAGTTTGTGGCTGAACGGCGGCGTCCCGAGGTCTCGCATGTTCTTTGTGAAGACCGCATAGAACTCGTCCAGCAGATCGTGAGTTCCCCAGTGAACCGTCAGCGATTCATTATTCAGAGGCTTGCGCACCTGGCTGCGAAGCTTTGACTTGAGCGATTTCCAAAGTTCGTCCGTTGTCTCCGGCAAAGCCAGTCGCATGTGAACTTTGTCAGTGACTGCCGCCGTCAGCTTCGGATGGTCTGTTGCCGTTTCGTGGCGAAGCTCCAGGTAACGGACGTCGAGCTGCTCTGCAAACTCGATCGCTCGATCGACCAGAGCAGATGCGACTTCCGGAGTCTCGGCGACAATCCCCGACGAGTTGAGATACGGCAGGCTGACGAGAAATCGGCCGAACAGCGGAGTGCTCACAAACGCCAGCGGCAGAACACCGACCACGCGTCCGCCAGCCGTTGCCTGTAAACACACCGGCTGATGCCCGAGGCCATTTTTCAGAACGTGCAGCCATTCGGCCCGTTGGTAGAAGCCTTCGTAACCGCGAGCTTCCAGAAATGGTCGCCACGTTTCGGGCGTCGAGGTCAGCTCAACCTTTACCGCCGAAGACATCTTTATCTGGGAGGCTGTTGACCGAGCGGCGACAGCTTGCATTGTCGTTGTAACGCCCGAGGCTGGCGTCCAATGATCGGAGAGTTGTGTCGGCTGGTCGTTGTTTGTCGCCTTTCGCTCCCCGAAAGTAGCGTTACTTTCGCGGAGCGAAAGGTGACTATCAGCAGAAGTCTGAGACCATTGAGCTAGCGCGATCGGCTCAGAGATTCCCGATCCTCGACAATTATCGGACGAGTCGTGGCCAGCGAGCAGGCTGTCGTAAACGGCCGCCACTTTCTGCATCCGGTGTTTGAAACTGAACTGTTCTTCGATCGTGCGATGACCAGCGGAGGCGAACTGGGTTCGCAGGTCTTCGTTTGAAAGTAGTCGCGACAGGGCAAGCGTCAGTGGCGATGCCTCTCCCGGCTGAATCAACAGCCCGTTTGCTTCGTCGGTGATGACGTTCGGCACGGCTCCGACGGCGGTTGCAACAACTGGAACTCCGCACGCCATTGCTTCCAGTAGCGAGTTCGGCAGACCTTCCGATGTGCTGCTGAGAGCAAACACGTCGGCGGCAGCGTAGACGTCGCGAGGGTCAGCAACGTGCCCGACCAGTCGGATCGAGTTATCACACCCGAAGCTCGTGATTCGGCTTTGCAAAGCGTCACGCTCTGGACCGTCGCCAGCGATCACCAGCGTTGCGTCGATGCCTGTTTGCAGCAGATCAGAAAACGCCTGGATCAGGACGTCGAACGCTTTTTCTTTTGAGAGTCGGCCGACGGCGACTACCACCGGTTTTTCAGGATCAACATCGAGTTGAATTCTGGCGGCTCGCTTTTGCGGCAACGATTCGTAACTGGAAAGATCGATCGCGTTGTCGATTTCGCACAGGTTGCCAATCGGAATGCCGGCGGAAATGCACTCAGCAAGCAGCTTGTCCGAGACACAAATAACGCGGTCGTAAGACTTCAGGCTGAATCGATCGATGGCATGGTAGAGCGGAGTCTTCTTCGATTTGACGCCCCAGCCATGAACCGTCGACACGAGTTTCATCGGATGAAACCGGCGAAGCAGCAGCCCCAAAGCGTCGGACTTGTAATCGTGCCCGTGCCAGATCGACACGTTGCGTTCCCGGCAGATCTTCAACAGGCGACTGATCACGGAGACGTCTTTGAGGCCTCGATCAGAAATTGAAATCAGCTCGGCGTTGAGTGATTCAGCTCGTTGCGTCAGCTCTTTGAATCCGGGGTCGTCTGGTGGGTGCAAGTACGCGCAGACTGACTCGTAGCCGAGGTCGGTTAGAAACCTTGGCGAGTTTAGAATCGTCTTGTCGGGGCCGCCGCCGGTGCCAGTGACAACTCGGGCATGCAGGACGACGGGGCGACTTGATGAGCTTGCTTCGGACAACCTGGAGTTCCGGTAACCGGGTTCGCGCGGAATGAAACGGCCGTGCGAGCGGTTCGGGTTTGACAGGTGCGTACCTGACGGAAGCGTCCGCTCGACTCAACCACAATTGGTTTAGGTCACGCGGTGAGGTCAGCAAGCGGGATCCCGCGGCGATGATTCCTGCGGTGAATCACGCGGTGGACTGGCGCAACCTGTTCCGACTTGTCACGAGAAGCGGTTGCCAGGGCGGACACGCCATGCGTAGGTCAGGCTTTGCCTGACGGAATCGTGAACGTTCTTTGATCCGGCTTTCAGGTCCGGTCCCGAAATAACTTCCCAGATTCGGTGAGAGCGGTGATTTTCGTCATTCCCGCGCAGGCGGGAAACCAGTTGGTCGTGGAATTCTGGGTTCCCGCCTGCGCGGGAATGACAATTTTGAAGTCGGGAAGTTAGTCCGGGACTATTACTTAGTGGCCACTTCGGCCAGGTGCCGACTTCGTCAGGCGGAGCCTGACCTACTGCCCACTGAAATTTCCGGATTGCAGTTGGGCTCGAAGCTGAGCTCGTTCGGCGGGCGAGAGTGAGTTTTCGTACTGCTCAAGCTGCGTCGCGTTCATGGTGGCTGGGTTCAAGCCGGTGGCCGCTGGCTTTGCAACGTTGGCCACGGCGGACGTGCCAGACGTTGGAATAATGCTGGGGCCTGGCGAGGGACCGGCTCCGAGTGCTGCCGACTGGGCTGCTCCACCTTGAACAGGAATGCTCGGAGTCGGGGCCTGCGGTCGAGCGACCGTCTCAGGCGACGAGTTCTGGCGATTCGGCGCCGTGGCCAGTAGACCTTGCGCGTCGTGTTCCTGTCGGACGGTGTCGAGCCAGTGCTGCGCCGGTGCGAGTGTCGGCTTTTTGAGCACGGCCTGCAGGAAGCGTTGCTCGGCTTCAGCGGTGTGCCCCTGTTCGTAGAGGATCAGCCCGATGTTGTAGTCGGCTTCGGCGTCGCCGACGGCCTGCACGAATTGTGGTTCGGCAGCGACGATGTTGCCTCCGCGAGCCAGCGCGATACCCAGTTTGTGTCGCAGACGTCTGTTGTCTGGAGCGACGGACAATCCCCGCTGCAGGCTCGCCGCCGCTTCGGCGTATCGATTCTGAGTCAGATAAAACTGCCCGAGTGCCTCATTCGGCAGAGGGCTGTTTGGTGCGACTTCGACAGCTTTCTTGAATCGACGCTCGGCTTCCGCATGACGTCCGGCGAGCAGATCAAGACGAGCGAGGCCCAGGATGGCTTCTTCGGTCTGCTGATTCTGGCGCAGCGCGGTTTCGTAGCTTTCGCGAGCCGTGGCGTAGTCGCCGGTCTGCTCACTGAGCTTTGCATACGCAAGATGGAGGCGTTCCGGATCCTTCAAGTCGGCTTGCGGATCATTCGAGAATGTCTGCCAGAACGAACCGGTTGATTGGCAACCGACGCTGATGAACAGGCAGAGAACTGTCGCCGCGCGAAAGATTTTCTTCGCAGGCATCCCGCACCTCCTTGTGCAGTGCCCCACGCACTGGTCAACCATCCTGATGATCAACCAATCCGGGGCAAGACGGCTGACGCTTCTGAACCGCGTCTGCTCTGTCTGCATACCGGAAGGGTTGCACGCCGGAGGGGTCAAACTTTCGCGAAGAATCGCTGAGCCGCTTCGTCCACCAGCTCTTGAGTCAAAACAAGACGCTGGTTCCTGAATCGACAGATCGACTGAATGATCTCCAGCAAATCCCTGGGATCGCTCGATCTTGGCAGTTGTCCGTGATCGTAATATTTGCTGTAAAGGAACTCGACGGCCCGCGGTTCGTAGGTAATTTGCCGTTGAGTACAACAAAGGCTAAAGATTTCGGTGTAGAGCTGCCGGGCCGGCGATCCGATCTTGATCTTGTGCCGGATTCGCCGCAGAAATGCATCGTCGACCAGATCGGCCGGATCGAGATTTGTCGAGAAGATAATGAGCTGCTCGAACGGCACCGGAAACTTCTTGCCCGTCGCCAGAGTGACGTAGTCGATGCGTTCTTCCAGCGGAAGAATCCATCGGTTGAGCAGGTCTCGCGGCTTGGCGATCTGGCGACCAAAGTCGTCGATCATGAAGACGCCGCCGTTCGCTTTGACCTGAAGCGGAGCGACGTAGAAGTTGCTCGCCTGGTTGAAGCGCAGGTCGAGCATGTCGAGCGTCAACTCGCCACCCGTCACCACGACCGGCCGACGTGCGCGTCGCCATCGCATATCCGGATGGTTTTCGTGGAGCAGATGACTGATGTCCTGCTGAGTCTGCGGGCTCTTGGTATCCCCTAACAAAGCTGAGACTTCTTCGTCATCCGTCGTGTGGTGAAGGCTCGGGTCGAAGATGGTGACGATGCTGTTTTCACTTTGAATCGCGTACGGAACGTAGATCTCGCCGCCGTGCAGGTTGAGAAATTTTCCGAGCCCCTTGGCGATTTGCGACTTTCCATTTCCCGGAGGACCGTACAGAAAAATTGACTTGCCGCTGCACACCGCGGGGCCGAGTTCCGCCAGCAAATGCGGCTCGATAATCAACGATTCGAACGCTTCCATTAACGGCTCGGCCGTGCAGTTGATGCCGCTGACCGCCTGCCGGCGACACTGTTCGACGTACATCTCAAGCGGCACCGGCGCGGGGCCAACGTAACGACAATAATCGAAAGCTTCCTTCGCGCGGGTTCGGCCGATTTCTGTCAGATTAAATCGGTAGGAAACTCGACCAATGACATCTCCCGAGGTGACTTCGATGCAGCGGTCGTCCTTCAGGAAACGCAGACATTCATCGATCACGTTGAAGGGCAACCGAGCGTTTCGAGCCATCTCGACGCCGAGCAACGTTCCCTGCAGATAGAGTTGCTTCAGGATCAGATCGCAGACCTGATTTGCGCTGAGCCCACTTTCCCGAAGGGTTCGCGGGCTCGTCGGAGGCGGCGCCTGAACCTGCTGAAGTTTCTTCTGCCGATGCTCAGCCGCTCGTGATTGCCGAGGTGCTGGCGCCACTCCGAAAAGCTCAGCGTACAGCTCAGCCTGCTGCGAAAATCCACGAGCCGGTGGTCCAGAGGCTGCCGCACTCGACGCTGCTGATCCGTTGCCGGGACTTGCTCCGAGCCCCACACCGTTGCCTGGCGTCGGCCGGCTTCCGGGGGTCACCGGAGTCGTGCCGAAAGGCGAAGCCGTCGCTTGAGATTGAGATTGCGGCTGCGTTGCTGTGGCGGAAGTCGTCGCACCTGCAAAGGCATCGCCCTCTCGCTGTCCGGAAAGTCCCGCGAAGAAGGAACTCGCAGAACCGCCAGAACCAGCAGCTGCTGAACCAGTCGATGGCTGGTTCGATGATGCCATGGCCTCAGGCGGCAAGGGAGGAGGGACGTGAAACCCATCGCCTGGCCCCGGTTCCGAATACTCGCCCGATGATGGCTGTCTGTCTTGTGGATGATCCTGGTTGCTGCCGATCACGGCACGACTCCCTACGCGCCTGCTTCGCGGCCCGCTGTGATGATGTTTTTCGGAATCGGCTCTTCCGACCGAAGCTGCCAGGGCGCGAGTCGCAACACTCGCAGATGCCCATTCATTAACAGCTTCGGTCACACAACGTTCACGCTTCCCGGGCCCTAAGGCGTAGCCCCACCGCCACCGCCAGCACCTAACGCAGGACTGATGCGCGGCACCGGCTGAGAACTCATTTCACCACGCTGGATGCCGTCAACTTCCAAGGCACTGCGACCAATCGGCGCCGTCACGCGAGGGATGACCGGCGGCAGGTTCTCGAGCCCGACCAGCTCTTCGGTAATTCCACGAACGCTCGTCATCCGCAGTTCAGTTGCCTGGCCGGCGTCGGCCGTTTGAATATAGATGATCCGACGCTGTGCAGGAGCAGCTCGCAGGATCCACTTCAGATGAAGCACGCCCGATCGGTTCAGCAACTGAGTATCATCGTCAAAGTGGTATTCGTAGAGCGTCGTCTGGTTGACCCAGCCAGCGTCCTCTTGAGTAGAAACGAATTCTCGAACTGACGCTCTGTCCTGGCAAACGTACGGATGCGGCCAGTAATGAGCAGCATGAAACCGGTGCGACGGGATCATCGACAGCCCTTCCGGCCTCGGATACGGAGGCCACATCTTGCCCTTCACGTACCGCTGTCGGGATCCCACCGGATCGAGCGATCGACGTGCGTACCAGTCAGCGCGAACGTCGTCCCGCTCCTGTTTCCAGGCGTAGTAGCGGCTTGTTTCGAGCCACGGCCACGGAATCATCGGCTCCGCAAATGCTGCCGTCGGACTCGCCAGAAGGACCAGAATCAGGAGCTTCTGCCGTGTAGATCGATTAACCATTTCTCCCCCAATCAGTGACTCGACCGCCGTATCGAATCCATCGTATTTTCCGGCCTGCTGTCGTCGGTGTTCGTTCGTCAGTTTCGTCTCGAAGGTGAACCCCGAGACAGACCGAACGACGCCGTGGACCGACAGCTACCCTAGAGATTATCGGCTGCTTTTTGACGCGGTCATGACGGGAAAACCGATTCCGCCAAAGCCAACTGCAACTCCATCTGTGAAGATGTGTGAGGGTTTAACGGTTGCGCAAAGTTGCCGGCCTCCGGGAATAAAACTCGGCAAATATCGCCTGCCGGTTCCTCGAAGCGTCAGCGTCTGCCAGGCCAACGACCGGCTTGTAGCCATAGCCGCGAAGTTGGATTTGAAGGGCGTACCGGGTTGCCGTATTGAACCAGGCCGTACAAAATGCTGGAGAAGCGGGCTTGCTTCCTCGTCAACCTGGTGAGGCGTTTGACTCTCGACGGTTACCGTCGTTCTTTTCTTTTCCTGATTTCTTCGGAGTATTCACAATGCGCTACAAGAGCAAGCCCTGGCTGCCACAATCTGATCAGCCTGGAATTCGAGTTTTGATCGCGACATTCGCGATCGTCAGCTTCACGGTCGCGGGGTGCGACAAAGTTGAAGGCCTGGTGGAAGACGGAAAGAGCCTCGTCAACGGTGAGGAGCCGACTGTCACCGAAACAGCTCCCGCCACCACACCAAAACCAACAATCGCCATTCCCGAGCCGGTCGTTCCAGCAGGCCCAACTCCTGAGCAGATCGTCGCGCAGTTCAGATCGCTACATCCATATGAGATCACTGATGGCGTTCTGGCCCAGCTGGCCGGATCACCTGAAGCAGCAGCTGCGATTACCGAAATCGACATGAAAGGTGCAAAGGTTTCTGCGAATGGACTCAGTGCACTCAGCACATTGCCGAATCTCGAATCACTCGACATCAGTAATTCTCGAGTCGGATCCGATTCGCTGACGGTGATCGGAAAATCACAATCACTTAAAACGATCAATCTTGCCAATTCAGATGCCAATGATCGAGTCGTCAGCGAACTCTCACGAATTCCGCATCTTCAGTCGCTGGACCTCTCGGGTACTCAGGTCACAGGCGGATCGGCAACGGGCCTGGGCTCAATGCGTGAGTTAACCGATTTATCACTCATGGGGACCGCGGCCGACGATCAGGTTGTGGCTGGTCTTACAGCACTTCCTCTTCGCAAACTCGACCTGTCGAAGTCACGAATTACGAACGCATCGCTCCCATTGATCCTCAAAATCGCGACACTCGAAACGCTGAACGTCTCGTTCAACGGTGTCACTGGCGATGGCTTTAAAGGCTTCGGCAAATCCGACATCAAGGAACTTAACGTTGGCGAAACGGCGTTTGGCATCGAAGGTTTTGTAGCGATCAAGGGTATGAAATCGCTTGAGAAACTCAACGTTTACGGAGCAGGACTTGTTCAACACCAATCCTGCAACGTGTTCAGAACGTTTCCAAATCTCAAGACTCTGAATGCCGGGCGAAATGCAGTCGCCGATCCTGGCATGGTCCAGTTCTTCAAGGGCCATAAGACACTGGAAGAACTCGAACTTCACCAGAACAAGGGCATTACCGACAATGGCCTCGCTGCACTGATTGCAGTGAAAACCTTGAGACTACTCGACGTCAGTGGAACTTCCTGTGGTGCAGCCGGTGGCCAGGCACTGAAACAGAAACTGCCGGAATGCACGATTCGCACATCGAATGGCGTCTTCTAAGAACGAACCAGCTTCTCATTGGTCATTCGCAAAAACGGGCAGGAGACTTTTTGTCTCCTGCCCGTTTTTCGATGATCAACTTGCATGTATCTGTCGGCAGAACTTCTTGACCGACCACTTCTACACAGCAACGGTCAGCAAAGAATGCGTCGGCAATAAATTCCTGAGACCAGCACGAAGCGCGAGCGAATTTGGAGTATTCACTCGCTCGCGCTTCGTGCTGGTATGTAATCGAGAAGTTATTCCGGACACGATCCTAAGTAGGCTGGCAGGCTTTCTCGGCAATCAGTGCGTCGAGTTCCTGACGCAGGCGAGGAAGAATTTCGTCGTAGGGAAACGCTCCGATTTCTTCCGGACCTCGTTTCAGGTTGACGAAATTTGGGGCGCACCACAGACCCAGGTCAGCATCGTCGGTCTCGCCAGGCCCGTTCACACGGCAGCCCATAACGGCAATCGTCAGAGCGTGCTCACGAGCATATTCTGTCATTTTCTTGACATCCTGAGCCAGCTCGATGAATGCCTCATTCTCAACGCGCGAACAACTCGGGCAACTGATGATGTTCAAAGTTGGCAGTCCGTAATCGACGACCGTGCGGACTCGGCCTGCGGCGATGTCAGCAATGATCGATCGCCCCGCAGCGATCTCCTCGCCCTTTCGATTATTCGGAACGGTCAGCGACACGCGGATCGTGTCTCCGATTCCTCGACCGATAAGCTGCTCGAAGGCGATTCGCGTTTTAATGATTCCGTCAGGAGGCATGCCCGCTTCAGTCACGCCCAAATGCAACGGCACGTCGGCTCGTTGCTCCGCGAAGCGCCGGTTGACTTCGATCACTTTCTGAGGATCAGAATCCTTCAGCGACACGCAGTACCGAGTGAAGTCGAGTGAGTCCAGAAACTCGCAGTGCTCCAGAGCACTTTCAAGCATCGGCGAGATCGAGTCGTCTTCTGAGTACCGGTCGGCTTTTTCAGGATCGACAGAGCCACAGTTTACGCCGACACGAATCGCGCAATCATTCGATGCGGCGATGTCGGCGATAAACCGAACCTTGTCCTGCCACGGTTTCTCGCGTTCGTGATGGTAAAGATGCCCTGGGTTGTAGCGAATTTTATCGACGTGCGGAGCGACATTTTCGGCGAGCCGGTAGTTCTCCTGCAGGTCCACAGAAATATTTGCCGTGGTTTGCTTACGAATTTCGGCCAGCGCTTCGGCATCTTTCCGACTGTCGACGGCAACTCGCACCACATCAGCGCCGGCTTCGACGAGTGCGTTGATCTGACCGACGGTCGCATCCACGTCCTGCGTGTGCGTTGCGGTCATACTCTGCACCGCGATCGGATTTCCATCGCCGATCGTCACCGAGCCAATCTTCACGCTGCGGGTTAAGTTCCGCTCAATCTTCAGTTCTGAACCGTCCACATCCATACTCCAACTCAGACTGCTTACCGACAAAATTCGCATACCAGCGATGCGCGGCGAGTCTAGTGGACGCCTCAGGGTGGAACCAGCTGAGACCGGGCGATCCGCCAAACGAGCACCAGGATCAGGAATCCAGTGGCTTCTCCAGCCCGTAAGACTTCAGCTTTCGGTCGAGTGTTGAACGCTCGATCCCCAGAATTCTCGCCGTTTCCCGCTTCACCCAATGCGTGAAATTCAAAGTCGCTTCGATGTGGCGGCGTTCGATTTCTTTCATTGAAAGAGGCTTATAGACGCCTTCCAGAACCGGCGACGGCGTCCCATCGTCCAATTGTGAAAACCGGATATCGCCACGCGTGACTTCATCGCCATTGGCAATCGCAACCGCCCGTTCGATGGTATTCCGAAGCTCTCGGACATTCCCCGGCCAGTCGTACTGAACCAGCACTTCCAGAGCGTCGGCCTGCATGACCTTTGGCTTACTGCCGTACTGCCTTGCTGTCAGCTTGAGGAAGTGATTCACGAGAACTTCGATATCGTCTCGTCGATCACGAAGTGGGGGCACTTCAATGTCCAGGATGTTGAGCCTGAAGAACAAATCTTTCCGAAACTCGTTCTCGCGGACAGCCTGTTCGAGGTCGCGATTTGTCGCGGCTACAACTCGCACATCCACCGACACGGTTGTGTGACCGCCGACTCGTTCGAAGGAATGCCCTTCCAGAACCCGCAGGAACTTCGCCTGAATCTGCGGGCTCATCTCGCCCACTTCGTCGAGAAAGATGGTTCCGCCGTTAGCTTGCTCAAACTTCCCCGGCTTGCGGTCAGTCGCGCCGGTGAAGGCGCCTTTTTCGTGCCCGAACAATTCGCTTTCGAGCAACGTTTCGGTCAGCGCTGCACAGTTCAAACAGACGAAAGGGTGTTCTCGTCGTGGACTATTAAAGTGAATCGCTCGCGCGACCAGTTCTTTGCCGACTCCGCTTTCGCCGCGAATCAGTGCGGTTGACTCTTTTGAAGCAAAGCGAGCAATCTGATCCTTCAAGACTCGCATCGACTCACTTTTGCCAATGAGGTCACTCTCGACCGCCAGCATTTGCCGGAATTGCTTTGCTTCACCTTTCGCGCGTGCAAGACCTTCGGCAAGCTGCTCCTGCTCGGTCAGCCTGGCCAGAATTCCAGACATGTGCTCAGCGACGGCCAATGTGAACTCGAGCGAATCCGCGTCCAATGCGTGATCGGGAGTGAGCGAGTAAAGATGGATCAGTCCATAAATTGTCGTGCCGTCCCGAATCGGCGCGCAGATCACGCTTTCAGCGTTCATCTTTTCAAGTGTCTGAAATGTTCCGGCTGATGAATCGCCAGCTACATTAAGTGCGAGCGTTCCATCGCCAGCGGTAAGTGCAACTCGCGAAAGGCGATCAGACACTCGGTGGTAAGGCATGTCGTCGGGTGCCCGAAACGCGATCAGTCGCAGCTCATCCACATCGGCATCTTCCGACGTTGGTTCTGGCAGAAGCAGCACGGCTCCCAAATCTGCCGTCAGAACTTCCATCAAGCCATCGATAGCGGTCTGCGCCAGATCGCGAATGTTTTCAGCAGCCAGCAGCGTAGACCCCAGACGGTAGAGACTGGCGAATTCTTTCGCGACAGCCGCATCCCCAGAATCCTTTTCGAGAAACCTGGAGCGTTGTCGCCGTTCAAGAATTTCGGGTTCATCCGTCGCCGCATCGTCCGACAGATCGGCTGTGATTTGATCAGGTTTCTGCGGCTTGACTCGAGTATCACTTTCGAGCGATGTCGGACGCGCACCGAGGTTCTGCGTAATATCGTGCGTGAAGATCATCTCAGCAGAGCCGATCAGAATCGTATGACCTTCTTCAAGCGTTGTCTGACCGGTGATCTCATTCTTGTTGACCAGCGTTCCGTTGCTGCTGCCGAGATCTCGCACAACCCAGCCGTCATTCGCAAAGAAAACTTCAGCGTGACGTCTGCTGCAACGATCGTCCTGGACAACAATTCGGTTGGTAGATTCACGACCGATCGTCAGACACAGGCCAGGCACAAGACGATAGACGTCGCGCCATCCAGACTCGGTACAAAGAACCAGGTAGGCTGGCTCGTTAGAAGTTGGCTGATCATCAGTCATAGAGTGCAGTGCGACTCGGTCTTCTGAAACAAATCAACGGTGAATTAAAACACTTGATTCTTACATCGAATCATCGAACAGAGACTGTAGCTCGTGCCCGGCTCCAGACAACTGTCAGCGCGTCGAATCGGTCGACGCCTTGTGACACTGTTTCCAGGCCTGCGGGCTGTTGTGCCAAGTTTTCTGCCGTATCGAATCTGTAAAATCCAATTACTGACAAAATATGAGCCTCAAACGACACATCCCCGCTGAAGAACCGACAAGAGTCGCGGTTCCACAGCGGGGATGAGCCTCTCAACCGAAGGCAATAAATCATCATCTGAATGAATGGCGCCGAAGATTGTTTTGCGGCTGAGAGGCCTTTTGCTCCTCACTCTGTTTTAAGAGGTCCGATCAGGAAGTTGCGTCCCGCGATCGTATGTCGACAGCACGCGAACAACGTGCCAAATCAGGAAGAACGCTGCGGAAGCTCACAACCGGTGAACTTGTAACGCTTTGCGACATCCTCGATTGGCCTGCGAGCAGTTGTGAAATCGAACCAGACGGTCGCAAATCTGCACTAACCTGCAAAGCCGCTACGGCACGGATGAATGCCTGACTGGCTTGAGACATCGCGCGTCACTGCTTCGTCGACTGGCTTCAACCGCCTGGTTCACGGTCACTGGCCAGTCCTCAGACGCGTCGCATCCCGGACTGATTCCGCAGACTTCCGATGTTCGTCAACGCGAACGCCCGACAGGACGTTTCGCCAAATCGATGATTCACCACGATGAGGGATTCGCCGCACACCGCCATGGCGGTAGCGTTGAAGTTGTTCCGAGCGGCTGCACTTTCCTGGCCGTCACACAAAGTCCGGCTTTACGCACAGCTCGGTGATCGGATCCGCGCTCGCGTCCGAAAATTTCAGTTGAGGAGTCCTCCATCGTGCTCAAATCGTCTTACAGGAAACACGTCTCCCCCCAGAAACTGGTTCTGGTTGCAGTTCTGGCGATAGCGTCTGCCGCGTTCGGCGAGACTGCCTACGGAACCGAGCCTGCGACACCGGTTTCGATTCGGATCTCAAATGCTCAGGCCGGCCGACTGCAACTCGTGACCGGAACCGTCAACGCCCCAGGTCTGCCGGTCATCCTGGTAAAACCCGATCTTCCAAATGAGCCGTGGTGGGTCCAGGGTCAGGCAGTTCCAGCAGGTCCGCGAGGATTCTCGGCGAAAGCTGTCTTCGGCAGCGCCGCGACATTGCCGGGTACTAAATTTCGAGTCGTCGCGATTCTCACCGACCCGAACACCACGCGGTACGTGACCGGGCAAGTCATCAAAGATCTACCAGAAGTTCCGCTGTCAGATCAGTTGCTGATCACGTTGGTAAAAACTGGAACTCCGCCCGTTGCAGTCATCCGAGCCGGTTCGGATAAACCAGAAGAACAACCACGTCTCGCAGAAATTACATCCCCAAAGACTTCTGCCAATGTGGATCGAGTGGCTGAAGTGAAAGGCCGTATCCAGACTGACTATCACCCGATCGTGCTGGTTCGACCGTTGACAGACGGCAGCGTCTGGTACGTTCAAAACACTCCTGAGCTAACCGAAACTGGAGAGTTCACGCTGAAAGTCGTGTTGGGAAACAGCCAGACGAAACAGGGACAGCGATTCCGAATCATCGTCCTCGCGGCCCCGTCGAAAGAAGCCGCCAGCAAACTGAAAGTCGGCACTGCCGTTCGGGAAATTCCAGACGGCGCTGGCGTTTCGAAGGAAACCGTCGTCACGCTTCGTGAAGTGCTCAAAGAAGACGCTCCGGAATCGCAAGCCGCCATACTCGAATCCAGCCCTCCGCGTTGACAGCCAATTCAGCGCAAAAGCCGGGAGGATTCAACATGCGTCTCCGATTTGTGATGTCGCTTTGTGCGACGTTGATCCTGAACCTTGATGGCTACACCCTCGCGCAGGCCAATAATTCTCTACTGGTCCTCGACAATTTCGAAGACCTGCAGAACAACGTCGGCGGATATCGGAATGGGTTTTCGAAATCGCCCTCCAGTGCAATCTGCCGGCGAGTTCAACTCGATCGTGAAACGGGACACTGTTTCCGCATCAAAGCCGAACGAGTTGCGGAAGGTTTCTGCGGAGCGTGGATTCATCTTCACAACTTTCGCGACACCCGTCCCGAATTCCTGGACGCCTCAAAGTGGAAGTATCTCACGTTTCGCATTCGCTCAGATTCACCGGCGGTCGACGTCAACGTCCGGCTCGCAGATGAAGAATGGATTCGCAAAGAAGACGCCGTCACGATCGGCCCGGTGTCGAAGTGGTTGGAGCAGCCAATCGGCCCCCAGTGGCAGGAAGTCGCGATCCCGCTGACCGAACTCCGGAAGCTTGATCTCAAACGGCTCGGCGCTTTGTCATTCGAGTTTCCAAAGCCGGGTACGTTCACATTCTGGGTGGACGATCTTTGTCTGAAACAGTCACTGAAAAGCGACATTCCGGAAACGCCGGTCAGCCGAGCCCTCGTCGATCACCCCGTCGCGCGAGTGGCTCCGAAGCGGGCGATGTGGGTCTGGTCAACGGAAGCGATCATCAACGATCCACTCCAGACAGAGCACCTTTTGAAAAGCTGCGAATCAGAACGGATCGGCCATCTCTGGATCCAACTCCCATACCGCATTGAAACCCGGGTCGCGATTCAAAACCCGGGTCGCTTGCGGGCGTTCATTCAAAAAGCGCATCGGCAGCGGATTGAAGTTCACGCACTCGACGGCAGCCCGGAATTCGCCGTACGACGTGGCCACGACATTCCACTGGCCGTTTTCGATGCGGTGGTCGATTTCAACTCACTTTGCAAACCGGTTGAGCGTTTCGACGGCGTTCATTTTGACAATGAACCGTACCTTCTGCTGGGTTGGAGCAATCGGGCGCTGCGGGAAGAGATTATCCACGACCTGTTGACGTTAAACGTCGCCTGCCAGCAGAAAGCTCGGATTGCCGGACTGAAATTCGGAGTCGACGTGCCGTTCTGGTGGAACGCTCACGATGCCGAAACGGGAGAAGCAGCCGACGCGGTGACGTTTCATGGTTCACGCAAAGCGGCAACGTTTCACTGCATCGACCATCTCGACAACGTTGGGATCATGAACTATCGAGATCAGGCTGACGGTGCCGACGGCATGCTCGCTCACGGCATCGACATCCTGAAATACGCTGACGATGCAGCTCACGCTTCGGTTTTCATGGGCGTTGAGACATTCCGATATGAACCTCAGCCAGTCTGGTTTTCTCTTGGGTTGCCGGAGTCTGAATTCTCATCCGCACTTCATGACCGAGCCGCTCATCTGGCGAATCTCAGCCGCATCCGCGGGCTCCGTCTGCATCAATTGCGTACGGACAATCTCGTGCACATCGGCGTGGAACTTCCAGGACCTTCAGCGACAGTTGACGAGAGTCGACAAGCCGAGAATGCGATCAGAATTCTGGCAAGAGAGTTCGGGCACTTCTCAGACGGCGCGGACGATCAAAGTCTGCTGGCGATCGCCCGCGAAGAAACTGAACGTTCCGCAGAGTGGCAGGACTGGGCGCTAAAACCGATTCACGACGCGGGAGCAGGTGCAACATTCAGCGGTTTCGTAACAACTCGACTGATGCCGTCAAAGGTGACTTTCGCTGATGACTCGATGGCTACGTTCAGCGATGAAACGAACTTCGCCGAGGAAACGTTCGGTCGCTACTCGTCATACGCCGGCCTGGCGATCCACTCGTGGGAAAGCTTCCGAAAGAAACTCCTCGACCGTCCAGACAGGCTATCACGAAGAAGCAGCTTCAGCCCCATCCAGTTCCACTATCGATGACCCTTGATCGGCAGCCTGTTTCCAGTCGCGCACTTCAGTGACGCCCGTAATCATGGCTCTCAGATTGACCAGCAACGCGATGCCAGCACCCAACCAAAGAATCATCAGGATGTCATCTACGACCAACTTGTAGTGAGAACTGGATCTGGCAGCGTTCTCAATGATCATCAGCGTCCTCCCCGGATTTGCAACTTCGACGAGTCTGTAAGCGTTGTCCCAACGCGTGAACCCGAAAGCTGCCGGCAAGTAAGGCGTGACCATCGCCAATGCGCCGATCAGGATTGTCAGAACACGTGCATGTGCAGGTCGAAATTCAGGGCTCACTGCCTGACCCAGTCGTCCGATCGCTGCACCAATCGCGACATAAATAAATGCGTACAAGGTCGTCGCGGTCACGATATTGTGAACCCATTCCGGCCAGACGCCCATTCGACCAATTGCGGCCAGAACAACCAGGTGCATCGTCAGTAGCAGCAGTCCTCGACGTCCGCCGGGCAACCACGGAGCGATCAGAAAACGGAACGCTCCAAACTTCGCCACGTTGCGACGGACTCGACGAGAAATGTGATCCGGTTCGGTACTGGCAAACAACCCAACGACGAACCAGTGGATACAGGAGACCATCGCACATCCGACGATCGTGTCTTCATCGACCAAGGCTGTTCCGTAACGATGGCTGTAGACCCAGACTCCTGCCCAAAGCAGCCAGAACTGAAGCGTGCAGATAATCCTGACGCCAGAGCTGCGGTTATCAGACTCGAACGTGAGCCGCGAAACGGCGATTTGCTGAGCAAGCAGAAAGTAGGTGCCAACGGTCAGCACTATGGTGCCAATCACCCACCAGAATTCTTCCTGGTCAAACGGAATTGATTCAGAAAATCCCGCCGCGCTGATGCCAAATGCTGCAGACATTTGCCACAGAAGCAAACCGATCATTCCGATCGTGTTGATCGCCTGCCATTGCCGGCTGCTTGATAGCGTGCTGAGCATCAGCGCGATCATCGAAACGAAACTGCTCCACAACAATCCGGCGACAAGGAACAGCGTGACCATTGCCAGATCAAATCCCTGCAACAGAGAAGTGAACGCAATAAACGGGGCGATTGCTGAGTAGTAGATGAAAACCTGAACCAGCGAACTCAGCAGTTTGCCGGTGACGATCTGCCGCGGACTGAGCGTCGAGATGCTCAGCAGTTCGTAAGTGTTCTGGTCTCGTTCGTTGAGCATGCTGCGAAACGAGCCAAACGGTACAACAAACAGCGTCGCGAAACCGATCACGTAGTAGTAAGCGACAAAGAATGCTCGCCCGGCCGAGCCGTACTCGATAGCAGGCCCAAACCAGATCGTGCCAAACACCGAGATTAACCAGGCGACGGTCAGCAGCAGCATGAATGTGATGATGAATTGACGGCTCTTCAGCGCCTGACGCGTTTCTTTCACGAGGATCGGGTTAAGTCGATCTGTGACGTAGTCGGTGAGGTGAAAGAACTTTTCGCCGCTGCTCATGGTCTATCCTGAAAGTCGAACCTGCGTCGTCCGGTCGAACCGTGACCAGACAAAAACTACTGCGTGATTCCCTTGGTGATATTCATAAAGGCGTCTTCCAGACTCTGAGTCTTGCCATGAAGCTCAATAATCGGATGCCCCGCTGCCATCAAATTCTGCAGCAACTGATGTTGCTCGTTGTCGTCGCCTTCGAAGTCGAACGTTGCGTACCCGATCGAGCATTGCACGTCTTTAATCATTGGTTGTTCAAGCAGCCATTTCTCAAGCGAGTTGGTGGCGTCTTCCAGATTTCCGGCTGACGCAAGCCGCACACGCAGCGCGCGTCTTCCTGCGGATCCAATATCGACGCTCGCCTGCTGACGCTGAATTTCGTCGACCGTTCCGTAAGCCAGAATCTGACCGGCTTCGATGATCGCTGCCGAGTCACAAATTTCGCCCAACTCGGTGAGAATGTGCGAGCTGATTAAAACCGTCTTCTTCATCTCTGTGGCCAGAAGGCGTATCAATTCCCGCAGCTCAACTCTCGCGCGTGGATCGAGCCCGGCCGCCGGCTCGTCGAGAATCATGACCTGCGGATCGTGGATGAGGCATCGTCCCAGCCCCAGCCGTTGCGACATACCTTTGGAAAGAGTGTCGATCGATTTGTCGGCCAGCTTGCGGAGTTCGGTAAACACCAGCACGTGCTCGATCGCGTCCCGCCGCTCGGCGTCCCGTAACCCGTAGGCTCGCGCGTAGAAGTCGAGATACTCGACAACATTCATGTTCGCGTACTTGCCGAAGCTATCCGGCATAAAACCCAGGTACCGTCGTACTTTGTCCGGGTCGTCGACGACGGAGTATCCACAGACAAACGCGTCACCAGCGGTCGGTGTGTCGAGCGTCGCAAGAATCCGCATGCTCGTTGTCTTGCCGGCTCCGTTCGGACCGATGAAGCCCATGACTTGTCCGGGCCAGGCTTTGAACGAGACATCGTCCACCGCTTTGAGTCGCCCGAAGAAGCGATGCAGATGCCGCAACTCCAGCGAAGGTTCTCCGCGGTCACGGGCTTCGACGCTGGTTGGTACAGGTTCGATCATCGGCGGCTCGCAATGTCAGACTCGAAAGAAGCATCGTCTTTAAGAGAACGACTAGAGAATGTCTTCCGAATCGTCGTCGTCAAAAACAGACGCATCCTCATAGATGACGTTGGACTCTCGTGGCGGAGCTTTTTTCACCATCGTTACGTGACGGCCGCCTTCGCTATAAGTGAGTTCGTCCATGAACGACTTCATCAGCAGCATCCCTCGACCACTCGGACGATCGAGATACTCCGGGTCCGTGGGATCAGGAATTTCAGCTGGATCGAAACCTGGACCTTGATCACGTACCGAAAAACGCACAGCATCCTGAGTCAGTGAAATGTCAACGTGAAGCTGTCGGTCGATGTATGGTTTCTGAAGTGAACGACAACGAGCCAGGTCTTCGTACGCAGACTGGTCCTGATCACGCAGGTCAGAACTGACTTCCAGATTTCCGTGATAGAGTGCGTTCAGCAACGATTCTTCAAAGGCAATGCTGATTCGAAGACGATCGTTCTCGGGAAAAATCCGCATCGCTCGCATGGTGTCGCGAACTTGCCCGGAGAGTGCGTGTACCAGTCTCGTCTCGTTCGGCAGAACGTACGAAGTGTTTACGCTGGAGATTCGATAGAGCAGTCGCGTCTCGCCGCGATTCGACGATGCGGCTTCCAGGATCTGGTGGATCGTCGGAATCAGATCTTCGCCGAGTCTGCGCTTGGTCACATAGCTGGCGGCTCCCAGGCGGAGCGCTTCGACGGCAAGTTCTTCGCTGCCCTGAGCAGTCATCAGCAGGACGGGAATCAGGGGATAATCGCTTTTGATTGCCTGGACGAGTTCGAGACCATTCATCTCGGGCATGTGCAGGTCTGTGAGCACCGCGTCCGGAATGTCAAGTTCCAAACGCTCCAACGCATCGCGACCATTTTCTGCGTAGATGACTTCGTACTCGCCCGTCTTCTGCAGGAGCCCTCCCACAAGACGACGATCGACACGTGAATCGTCCACCACAAGTAGAGTATGCATAACCATGCTTTCTGCGGCCCAGCTATCCCACAAGCCCGCAATCAGATTGCAACGGCTCGATCGTATTCAGTTTTGGTCTAAGTTCCGCTGTGAATCATCACTTCGATTAAACGTGAACAATATGATAGTCAGCCAGGAAACCGTCCGGTATCGATGAAAGCGCGAAGCTGCAAACTTACCACTTTCGACGCCTCTTGAAGCTCGGCAAGATGCTCTCGGATTCGATCAAGCTCGCCGTCTTTACCAGCCTTTTCGCAGTCAAATGCGAGATCATGCGCATCCGAAACACCGAATGTTCGAAAGTTGGCCTTTATCGTGTGAGCCATTCTTTGAGCTGTTTTCGCATCATCCTTCTTCAAGGCATATTTCAAATCTGCCATGACGATCCGGCCTTCTTCGAGAAACGCTCCGGCAATTTCACGCAATAAACCCCGGTCTCCCTGAGTGATTTTCAGAGCGACCGGCCAATCCACCTGGTAGCTTTCCTGAGAGCCTGATTCGCCATCGGCCACGACGATCTTCGCAGCGACTTCTTCGCGAGACACGCCGACGGTGCGAGCGTCTTCGGCGAAGAACCCGCTCAACGCGTTAATCAACTGCCACGGCCGAACCGGCTTCGACACGTAGTCGTCCATGCCGGACTCCAGGCACAATTCACGATCACCTTTCATCGCGTGAGCGGTCATCGCGATAATGGGTAAATGACGATCGGTTCCGACCTCGCACTTTCGAATCTGGCGAGTGGCTTCCAGGCCGTCCATCTCCGGCATCTGAACGTCCATCAAAACGACGTCGAACGATTCTCGCGCCACGAGTTCGACAGCATCCTTACCGTTGTTTGCAACCGTGCCCGCATGTCCCCACTTCTTGAGCAGCGCCAGCGCGAGCTTCTGATTCACAACGCTGTCTTCAGCCAGCAGAACCCGCAACGGCGGGATAACAACTTCACGGCGTTGCGAATCTTCTGCATCCGGCCCCCCGGTATCGCCAGTTCCGTCGATAGCCAACGCCGCAACCAGAGAATCGAACAACTCTGATTGTTTGATCGGTTTTCGGATGTAGGCCGACACTCCGAACTCGCGGCACTGTTCGACATCCTCTGAGCGATCGCCCGATGTGAGCATCATGATCACAGCGCCGGCGAGTTTTTCGTCGTTACGAATTTCTGCTGCGAGGGCGAAGCCGTCTTTGTCTGGCATGTGAACATCGCTGAGAACGAGGTCATAACCCTTGTCGGATTCGCGAGCTTGACGCAACGATTCAATCGCCAGGTCGACACCTTCGACACTCGTCGTTTCAATCCCCCAGTTGGTCAGCATCTCGTCGAGAATCAACCGGTTAGTGGCGTTGTCGTCGACGATCAAAACGCGAGAACCCTGAACAATTCGTTGAGAAGGAGCTTTGGGCGGGGTGTCGGAAATTCCAAGCCGAGCCGTAAAGTGAAACGTGCTGCCTTTACCGAGTTCACTGTCGGCCCAGATCGTTCCATGCATCAACTGCGTCAATCGAGAACAGATCGTCAGCCCAAGCCCTGTTCCGCCGTACTGCCGAGTCGTCGATGTGTCGGCCTGTTCGAAAGCCTGAAAGACGGACTTCAGTTTCGTTCGGGCGATTCCGATTCCCGTGTCGGCGACGGCAAAATGCAGCAACGCTGACTGGTCGTCCTGCTGATCAACTTCGACGTGCACAATCACTTCGCCCTGCTGCGTAAACTTGATCGCGTTACCAACCAGGTTCACAACGACCTGTCGCAGCCGCGACGGATCACCAACCAACGCGTCAGGCACGGACGGGTCGATATGACAGGCCAGTTCCAGATCCTCACGATGAGCACGCACCGACAATGATCGCAGCGTGTCTCCCAGAGTGTCGCGAATGCTGAAGACAACAGAGTCGAGTTCGAGCTTTCCGGCTTCGATCTTTGAAAAGTCCAGAATGTCGTTGATGAGGCTCAGCAGCGAATCCGCAGAGTCACGCACCATTCCAAGGTACTCGTTCTGAGATTGTGTCAGCTCGGTATCGAGCACCAGTTCCGTCATACCAATCACGGCGTTCATCGGCGTGCGAATTTCGTGACTCATATTGGCCAGGAAATCGCTCTTCGCCCGGTTGGCTGACTCGGCTGCTTCCTTGGATTCCCGCAGCTCCTGCTCAGCCCGTTTACGTTTCGTGATGTCATGCACGAAGGCGCTGAAGATGCACGATTCGGCGTCGCGGATCGGAGAAATCGTCACCTCGACCGGAAACTCTCGCCCGGATTTGTGCAAGGCGACCAGTTCCAGCCGGCGTTGAATGACGCTGCCTTCGCCGGTCTTCAGAAAATGCTTCAGACCGGCGAGATGAGCGGCGCGATACTGCTCTGGAATAATCGTGTCGGCGAGCGTTTTGCCAAGAGCCTCTTCAGACTTCCAGCCAAAAATGACTTCCGCCTGAGGGTTCCAATCAATGATTGTTCCTTCGGCATCCATCCCGACGAAAGCGTCGAGAGCCGTGTCGACGATCTGTCGATTGAGCCGTTCACTCTGACTAAGCGCGTTCAACGCTTCCTGCTGAGCGGTAATGTCACGAGAAACTCCGAACGTGCCGACCACTTTATTATCGCGATCCCGCAGCGGAAGTTTGCTGGTTGATACCCACGTCGTTCGACCGTCTGGCCAGGTTTCTTTCTCGACTTTGTCAAGAACCGGCTCACCCTGTTCCATCAACTCGACTTCGTCCGCTCGCGCCTGTGCCGCGTGCTCGTTCGCAAAGAAGTCCTTGTCGGTTTTCCCGACGGCGTCAGACGGTTCGCCCAGGTTAAACCAGTCAGCCATCGCGCGGCTGACGCGGATGAACCTGCTGTCGCGATCTTTGAAGTAGATGTTGTCCGGCAGGTTCTCCATCAATGAGCCAAGGAGGTAACGCTCCAGCTCAAGCTCTTTGCTCAGTCGCTGGCGTTCGAGCGCGTAGCTAATCGAATGTTCCAACCGCGAGACGTCGAACACATCTTTGACAAGGTAGTCGGCTGCTCCGGCTTCGAGCGCTCGCTGATCGATCTCGCGATCGGTCTGTCCCGTCAGAATGATGACGGGCGACTTTGAACCCGCGGCTTTAGCCTGGTGGAGAACCTCAATTCCGTCCGTCGCGCCCAGCCGATAATCCAGAAGATAGATCTCGTGCTGCCCGGCGAGAATTCCTGCCAGACCGGCCTCGGGCTCAGCGGTCCATTCAAGTTCGACAATGCGACCGTCGATCTCGCGAAGAAGCTCCTTCGTCAGCGCGAAGGTATTTTCATCATCGTCGATCAACAGAATTCGCAGCGACTCGGGCATCGACACGTTCCAACGACAAGGGACACGCATCCAACGTGTACGTTGGAAAACGAAAGTACGTCGTCAGAGTATCACACCTGCCCGTTCAGGTTCATGCCTGGAGCAGAATTCGTTAATACTGCCCTCGAATTTCGGCGAGTCGCGGTGCGAAATCGCTTGCTGGAATTATTCTTTCTTATCGCCATCGGTCGGTCGTCGACGTCTGCGCCGGCGAGGTGGTCGCTGACCCTCTTCGCTTTTTTTCGTCGAATCTCCGCCTCGACTGGAACCTCCCCGCGGCGGTCCACTCCGTCCCTGGCTGGCTCCGCGAATGTTGGCTTCAACAATCGAGGACATCGCCTGTTCCCAGGTTGGCACGTCGTCCCAGTTGTTGGTGGAATCTCGACTCGGACGGACATCCCTTTCCTCATCGTCGTCTGCCTCATCATCGTCGTCGTCGTCCGAGTCTTCGGCCTCGACGTCATCTGACTCAACTTCGCTGCTTTCCTCTGCGCGGGCGCGAGGTTTTCGGCGGCGACGGCGGCGACGTGGTCGTTTCTCTTCTTCTTCACCCTCTGAATCATCATCGTCCGCTGATTCTTCAGCGACTTCACCTTCGTCGTCATCTTCGACTTCCGAATCTTCGTCGGTCTCAACGCGAGGCTTGCGACTTCGACGGCGACGTCTTCGGCGACGTGGTCGTTCCTCTTCGGAATCTTCCTCGTCGTTATCCGAATCCGAATCAGCGTCGGAATCGTCTTCCGTTTCGCTTTCTTCGTCGGAGTCGACTTCCGCTCCGAATTCATCGTCAGCAGGCTTGCGACGACGACGTCTGCGGCGTCGACGGCGTTTCGGCTGTTCCGACTCTTCTTCATCCGAATCGGCTTCAGAGTCCGCGTCGTCGGTAGCGGCTTCTTCCGAGTCTTCGTCGTTTTCATCCGAATCTTCTACCGAATCTTCTACCGCATCTTCGTCGACCGGGCGACGTTTTCGGCTGCGGCGTCGACGGCGGCGTTTTGGCTTCTCTTCTTCATCGTCGTCGTCACGACTCGCTGCAACCGATGAATCTTCAGACTGGTCGTCGTCAGCAACGACCTCAGTTTTGTCGTCGTCGTACGCTTCATGCCCGAAGAAGTTTTCTTCTTCATCGTCGACAATTCCAGCGCCGAATCCGAATGAATCGTCTTCCTGCGGTGGCGCGGGCTTTGTTTCTCGCGGCGGACGACTTTTCTTCGGACGATCTTCAGCGACTGGTTTTTTAGTGGCAGGCGCGGCCGCTTCGACACGGTCTCCGTCGTTGTCCACGCTGGTCCGCTTCGCTTCGACGGTTGGTTTCTTCTCTGCCGGGGGAGCGGATTCCGCTGCTGGACGTGACGAGCTTTTCTTTCCGCTGATCCCACCGACGTTCCAATCGTCGAGCGGGTCCCAGAAGGAATCATCGGCGTCCGACTTCGGGACGCTCTTTCGAGTCGGTCGCGGCTCACGGTCTTCAGCAACCGGTTCGGGTGTTCGGGTCGCCGTGCGGGCAGGTGCAGGCACGGGCTCAGCAGCGACTTTTTCTTCTTCCTCATCGTCATCTTCAAAGATGATGTCGAAGTCGTCGTCATCGTCTTCGAAGACGATGTCTGAATCCTCGTCTTCGTCTTCAAAATCCGAATCGTCGGATTCTGCGACTGTCTCAGACTCGACTGGCTCGTCGTCGACGGGCTCTTCCGGTTCCGGCTGGGGATCCAGAGAGGAAAGATCGATCACTTCGAACGGCTCGTCATCGGAATCGGCCTTTCCGACGTCAATTCCAAAAAGGTCTTTAGCGAGACCTTCCCACGAGTCTGGATCGTTCGATGAATTTTGATTGGTTGTCATGCGTTAAACATTCTCAAACACAAACAGGACTGGCATTGGGAGTTCTGCGAGAGCGGCCATGTGGCCCGTGAACGCCGTCTGGCGCCAGGCTCCGGCACAGAATCCGTTAGATATTGCGTGAAGTCTGCCGTGTGGCAGCCTTTCAGAGAGTCGGAAAGAGCCGCGGAGTCTAGCGAGAAGGAACTTTCACCGCCATTTGGTCTTGCGAAATCTGTTCCGACCGAAATACCGCCGCGCCGGCATGTCCCTGCGCAAGGGATCCACATTGACACTTCTGGCCGGTCGCAAATACAAGCTGGCCTCTTCTATTTTCACGACGCCAGGATTCCGGAGCGACAAGGATGTCCTCTCTCTTTTCGGCTCGAACGCCACTGATTTTGTGCCTTTCCGTTGCTCTGACCGGTTGTGGAGGCTCGGAAACTCCTGAGGCCGACACCGCCGGCACCGGGACTGTGCAAGCTGCTCCTGACGGGAAAATTTCCGCACAACAGCAGGCCAGCAAGCTTGTCGAGCAGGCCATCGCCCAGATCAAGGATCAGAAGTTCGAGGACGCGGTCGCCAGCCTGAACAAGGCGATCGAAACCGACCATCAGAACTCCGAAGCCAGCTTTCAGCGAGCGGGCATCCTTGCCGACGTCGGGCAGGACCAGCTTGCTCTGAGCGATTATTCGCGAGCCGTCGAACTCAACCCGAACGACGTCCGCTACCGAAACATGCGAGGGCTCTTCCTGCTGACCCGCAGCCAGCTCGACCAGGCGTTGACCGACTTCTCTGAAGCTGTCCGCATCGACCCCAAATACATTCAGTCATGGAACAATCGAGGCCTGGTCAAACTCGCGAAGACCGACTTCCACGCCGCGATTGATGACTTTAACAAAGCCGTCGAAATCGACCCGACCTACGCTGACGGCTTTAACAACCGAGGCTTCGCGTGGTTCAAGATGGAGATCTTCGATAAAGCTCTGGCCGACTTCGACAAGACGCTGGAACTGAAACCGGGCTACATCAACGCGTTGAACAACCGAGGTATGCTGCACCTTCGTCTCAAGCAGCATCGAGAAGCTGTCGCTGACTTTTCCCAGGCGATCACGCACGACGAGAACAACCCGAAGCACTATCAGAACCGCATGAGCGCTTACGCCGCGCTCGGCATGGCCGACAACGCACAGGCAGACCAGAGTCGCATCGAGTGGCTGCTCAAACTTGGCCAGATCAACAACATCGTCGCGCAGGCTCCACAGAGACCGGAAGGTTACATTCAGCGAGCCAGCCATCTGGCCGAAGCGGGCAAGCACGAAGTCGCTCTGGTTAATTACGAGCAGGCAATCAAGGTGGCCTCCGACAAGGCAAGTCCCTGGACCAGCCGCGCGAAGTACTGGTTGCAGCGAGGTGATTTCACCAAAGCCATCGCCGACTCGACCAAAGCCGTCGAAACCGAATTCAGCCACCCCGCGCTTTCAATCCGAGGCGACGCTTACCTGCAGCAAGGCGACTACGACAAAGCCATCGCCGATTTCACCGCCGCCAAACGCCTCGATCCCGGAGTCGCGCAGGCTTACTACCAACGAGCGTTGCAGCGCAAGCAACAAGGCGACGAAACGGGCGCTCGGTCAGACTACGAAACGGCATTGCAGCTCGATCCGCAGATCGGCCAGTAGCGTCCCGATATGTCACGGCAGACCTCTCACGAGATCGCTGGTCGGACAAAACGCTTGCGCGACGACGTCGATGATTGCGCATCATCCGCCCCCGACTCGCGATCTTCTTCGGCCGCGAAGTTCACGTGCTGACCAAGCAGCGACCGAGCAAGGCTGTCGCGCTGAGTCGCTCGTACCATGTCCAGAAAACTCACTTCACCGTTGACCAACGCGGCGACCGGCTTGCCATTCAGCAAAGCAATTCTGTTGTGAGCCGACGCCGGAACTCGCGAATGCCGCGTAATAATTCCGACAAGGTTCAGCGGGTCCGCCGCAGAAATAATCACCAGCTCGTCGGAAGGCGCCACGCTCAATGGAACTTCACTCGCAGCTGGTGAGCCGACGGCGCTAGCCGCGGGCATTACATCTGGTTCCTTTTGTCCGTTGCCGACTAATAAAAAACCTTCTCGAATTCCAGCGGTTTTTGTAATCGCTCTGTTGCCGGAATCCGGAGTCGTGTCGCGTAACTGCCGAAGTTTTTTGACGGTGTCACCCAGCGCAAACTGCTCGCCCGCCACGCCGGTGATAAATCGTCCGCCTCGGATTTCTCCACGAGCTTCCAGTCGACGATAAACCTGCAGCAATTCCCACCATCGCGGTGTTCCCGCTTCACGTTCCAGCAGATCGCGAAACACGACGCCCCATCGCCGAAGCAATTGCCACGCCCACTGTTCGACGGGATTTTCCTCGACGACGGCCGCCTTTAAATCACTTTGCTGCGAAGCGTCAGCACCCTCAGACTCGCGCTGCCAGATCGCCCACCGCCCGGTGTGGCCGAACGAGTTTCGAGTTCTGGCCAATCCGGGCCGACGACTCACTGACGGAGTAGCCTGCTTACTTTGCAACAGCGATCGCAGACCACCGAATCCGTCCGCCGCGATTCGCCCTCGCGAGACCAGCTCGCCCAACGCATCGTTCAGTTCACCAATCCCGATGTTCAACTGCCGCTTGAGATCCGAAGCAAAAACAGCTCCGCGGAGTTTCATCGTGGCGAGGATTTCGCCAGCAGCCGGGCTCAGCACTTCGTCATCTTCCAACGTGGCGTCACTTGTCAGCCATCCAAGGTCGCTGCGCAGAAACAGCGACACCGGCACGACGCGAGTCAGCAGGGCAGGGGAGTCCGCATCGCGTTTCGGCGGAAACAATCGCCCCCAGGCAATCTCACCCGACAGACAAAGTTCATCCAGCCACGCCGACCGATAACCTTCAACTCGAGCCGGCAGAACATCACGCTCCCAGCAGACAGCCGCCAGGTCATAGCCCTGCAGCAGAGAGACGGCTTCGAACAAACCGTTAACGCCCGCTCGCCAAGTCTGCTTCGTCAGGCCGTGATGATGCGTCAAAAATCGCAGAAAAACATCCGGCGAAACCGGCTGAATCTGCTGCCGCAATCCCTGCATCGTTAACCGATGGATCCGAGACAGCAGTCGACGATGACACCACTCCGGCGGCGATTCGGCATTTTTCTCAGACGATTGGGTGCCACTGCTGGCTTGCCCAGCAGTGAGTTGCTTCATGACGTGGGCACTGCTGGGCAAGCCAGCAGTGGCACCCAATTCTCGAAATCGACCACGCAGAACGACACCTTCGCCCTCCAACGCTTCCAGCGCCGCGAACGCCTGATTCGGTTTCGTACCGGTTCGTCGAGCGGCTTCTTCATGAGTCAACGGTCCCGATGTTTCCAGCAAACCTCGCATCGTCGCGACGCGGCCATCAACGTCGTTCCATTCAAGCCGCACGCCGTCGGGCGCCTGAATCTCCGGATGAAGTTTCGCGTCGGGAAACATCGCGAGCACAGCCGGGATCCGTTCTGCCGCTGTCCAGACTGTAACTCCGCCCGTTGCTGTCGTACTGGTCGCTCGACGCTGCTGAACGAGTTCTTCCAGCCAGCCTCGCCAGTCATCCATTTCGTCATCCGGCACGACGATCCGAGTCAGCAGTACATCGTGCAGTTCATCAGCGTTTCGAACGACCGGCGTGGCTTCGCTCGTCACCTGCTCGATCGCCAGCGGATCAAGTCGCCCGAGATCCCTCACCGAATCGACAGTCAGCGACCGACGAGTCGAAACCGCTCGCGCACGGCGTTCCGGCAACTCGCCACCGTCCAGAAACGCGTACGGATTCGAATTGAGCAACTCGTAAGAAAACGGCGACGGCTCGCGAGTGTCTCGAGCGACGAATTCAATTTCGCCGGCTTCGACCTGCCGCAGAACATCGACCAGGCCGCCAATGTCCAGGGCCTCGCTCAGGCAATCGTCCATCGTCTGACGCAGCAGAATGTGCTCGGGCATTGCCAATTCGCCGACGACGTTTTCCTGGCAACCGGTCAGCAAAGGAAACACCGACGACAGCAGATCGTCCGCGCGAAACCGCTGCAGTGCCGGCGGGATGCGTTTGCCTTTGTCGCGACGAGGAACCAGCAACGCTCGGTTCGCATTCCAACGCCAGCGGATCTGGAACATCGGGATGTAAAGAATCGCCTGTTCGAGCAACCGCTGAGCGTTCTCCGAAGTCAGCATCGGAAACATCGACTCCAGCGGAAAGCTGTGTTGAGGCCCGAGCGAAAGAATGAACCCGTCGTCGTCGGCCGTCGCCTGAAGTTCAAAGTCGAACGAGACGCAGAACCGCTTCCGCATCGACAGGCCCCACGCCTGAGTGACTCGCGAACCGAACGGAGCATGTACCACCATCTGCATCCCGCCGGACTCGTCGAAGAACCGTTCGAAGATCACTCGCTTCTGCGTGGGCACCATCCCGACGGCGGCAATCTGAGCGGCCAGATAATTCACAATCTGTCTCGCTGCGTAGTCGGAACAGTCTGTCTCTTTGACTAACCACTTGACGATGTCAGCCGTCGAGTTGCGAAACTCGGTCTGCGTGGCCGGAATTTCGTCGTATGAATCTTCACCTGTCTGAGCCGAACGCGCTAGCGTCGGGCCTTCACCGCTCTCACCAAGGCGTCTGGCGGATGAGCACTCGTCTATTGTCCCATCAACTGAGCGACCGGCGGCCCCTGATTCTGTGACGTTGTTTCGCCCAGGCCCGACGCTGGCAGCGTCGGCAACGTTGCAGATGCTGCCAGCATCTGTGGGTAGATTCTCATCTGCCGCACGCCTGCTACCGTGGCCCGAGGCTAGCGCCTTCGGCTCAGAACCGAGGGCGGTTTCTTCCCACCAGCTTGCGATCACGGTTTCCGGCAAAGCTTTCAGCCGCGTCTCAAGATCCTCGCGAATGCGCGACACTTCTTCGCTGAGTTCCAGCGTCCGACCGGGAGCTTCGCCTCGCCAGAACGGGACCGTCGGCGGAACTCCGCCGGCATCGGTAACGTGCACGTCGGTGCCGCGGACGCCTTCCATTCTCCAGGAAGTATTACCCAGCAGAATGATCTGCCCGGCGTGCGACTCCAGCGCGAAGTCCTCGTCCAGCGTGCCGACGACAACGCCGTCCGGCTGAGCGACCACGCGGAACTCGGCCACTTCCGGAATCGCGCCCGCGTTAGAAGCCGCCACGATACGAGCACCCGGTCGAGTCCTCAGCCGCTTCTGAACAAGGTCCTGGTGAAGATAAACTTTCCCGCGACCAGACCGGTCCGTGAGTCCTTCGCTGAGAAACCTCAACGTCTCGTCAAAGTCTTCTCGCTTCAAATCCCGAAACGGCCACGCGCGACGGCACAATGCAAACAAACCGTCAGTGCTCCATTCACGACACGCGACCTCGGCGACAATCTGCTGAGCCAGCACGTCGATCGGACACTCGGGAATCGGAATCACGTCCAGCCGCCCGGCGCGAATCGCTCGAATCAGCCCCATGCTTTCGACGAGTTCGTCGCGCGTTAGCGCAAACAGTCTTCCCTTCGGAGTCTTACCCAGCGAGTGGCCGGACCGACCAACCCGCTGCAGGAACGTCGCGATCGCCCTCGGCGATCCGATCTGAATGACCAGATCGATGAACCCAACATCGAGTCCCAGTTCCAGCGAAGCCGTTGCGACGACGGCTTTCAATTCTCCGCCTTTGAGTTGCTGCTCAGTCTTCAATCGAATCGCCGAAGACAGTGAACCGTGATGACTACCGACCTGGTCCTCACCAAGAATCTCGCTGAGTTGATGCGTGACTCGCTCAGCCATCCGCCGCGTGTTTACAAAGATCAGAGTGCTACGGTGCGAGTTGATCAGTTCAACCAGCCGCTCGTTAACCTCACTCCACTGCTCAGTCGAGCAAACGGCCGAAAGGTCGCTCGGCGGCACTTCAATCTTCAGATCAAGGTCGCGCGAATACCCGACATCGACGATCGCGGGCAGGGCAGATTTCGGAAATCGGGAATCGGAAGATGTAGGCTGGAACAAGCTCTGCGCAGTTCCGGCATTTGGATCCAGGTCCGACTCATGATCGCCGGAACTGCGCGGACCTTGTTCCAGCCTACGAGTTCCCACCAGAAACTCGGCGATCCGCTCGATCGGTTTCTGGGTTGCCGACAGACCGATTCGCTGCAATGGCCGCTCGCAAAGAGATTCCAATCGCTCGATCGTCAGTGCCAGGTGTGAACCTCGTTTGTCGCGTACCAAAGCGTGAATCTCGTCGACGATGATCGTGTCGACAGTCTTCAGCGCCGCTCGGCCTTTCTCGGCAGTCACCAACAGAAACAGCGACTCGGGAGTGGTCACGACAATGTGCGGCGGTTTGCGAACGAGAGCCGCGCGTTGAGACGGCGTCGAGTCACCAGTTCGCAGCCCGACTCGCAAACCAGCAATTGGCACGTCGGGGAATTCTTCGGAGGCCAGCGCGTTCAATTCTTCGAGCGGCTCGGACAGGTTCCGGTGCATGTCGTTGGAAAGTGCTCGCAGCGGCGAAACGTAAATCGCTCGGACGCCGTCTTCGAGTTTCCCGGCAATCGACTCTTTCAATAATCGATCGATCACCGCCAGGAACGCCGTCAGCGTCTTTCCGCTGCCGGTCGGAGCGGCGATCAGCGTGTTTTTCCCCTGTTCAATATGAGGCCACCCCAGCCGTTGCGGAGCGGTCGGTTCGGAAAACCGGCTATGAAACCAGCGTTCGATCAGCGGATGGAATCCAAAAAACGACATCCCGTCGGGGTTTCCTCTTTCAATGGAGAATTCAGGAAATCATACGCTCCCGGATTGCGAGACCGTTGTCTAGACTCACGTCTGCATCCCGTAGGTCAGGCTCTGCCTGACGAAGTCTTCAAACAAACTCACTCTGACACAAAGCCGCGAATTCTCGCCATCCAGCAAAACCGCAAGATGACTTTAGCCACGGATAAACACGGATTTTCACGGATGGCAAGGGATGCCTCATGTGGGCATCCTTTCCTTATCCGTGTAATCCGTGGTTTTCGGTATGTTACGTGCCGGAAACAAGAAGTTGCAGATGAGCAAATTTAAGAGGGACGGAATTTCCTTTGCGTTTCTCTGCGTCTTCGCGACTTTGCGTCAGATTAAGACTCAATTTCTTCAGCGAACGGAACGGCATCGTGACAGGCAAAGCGTGGGGCGGGCGATTTCAGGAAGCGACTGACGCCCGGGTCGAACGGTTTACAGAATCCATCAGCTTTGATGCACGGCTCGCCGATGTCGACATCACCGGCTCGCAGGCTCACGCTCGGATGCTCGCCAAAGTCGGACTGATTTCGGACGACGAGCGAGACCAGATTGTCTCCGAACTGGAAAACATCCGCGGCGAGATCGAACGCGGCGAGATGGCGCATGAGACGGCGCTCGAAGACATCCACATGCACATCGAGAGTCGCCTGACAGAACGACTCGGCGATACCGGACGAAAGCTGCACACCGGCCGCAGCCGCAACGATCAGGTTTCGACCGACCTGAAACTCTACACGCGAGCGGCCATCGACCGGATCGACGAACTGCTGCTCGACGTGCAGAAGGCATTCGTCGAACGAGCCGACCGCGACCGCGCAATCGTTATGCCGGCTTACACACATCTGCAACGAGCAATGCCGGTGCTGGCCGCGCACTACTGGCTGGCTTATACCGAAAAGTTTGAACGAGACCGCCAGCGACTAGCCGACTGTCGACGACGAGTCAACGTGTCTCCGCTGGGAGCGGCCGCACTGGCCGGAACCTCGCTGCCGATCGATCGTCAGGAAACGGCGAAACTGCTCGGCTTTGAAGACGTCGCGCGAAACAGCCTGGATGTATCGAGCGACCGCGACTACATGGTCGAGTTCGTCCTGGACCTGTCGCTGATCGCTGCTCACCTGAGTTCGTGGGCGGAAGAGTGGATCATCTGGTTCTCGTGCGAGTTCGGCTTCATCCAGTTGCCCGACGCGTTTACGACCGGCTCGTCGATCATGCCGCAGAAAAAGAACCCGGACGTGCTGGAGTTAATCCGCGGCAAGACCGCACGAGTCATGGCCGACGTGACTCAACTGCTGGTTCTGATCAAAGGCCTGCCGATGGCCTACAACCGGGATCTTCAGGAAGACAAACTCGCTCTGTTCGACGCGTTCGACACGGTGGAAGCCTGCCTGGAAGTCGCTCCCGCATTGATCGCCGGAGCCGAACTTCAGGTTGACCGCATCAACGAAAAGATCGACGACGGATTCCTGGACGCGACCGCGCTGATGGAATACCTCATCAAACGCGGAGTCCCCATGCGAACCGGACATGGCACCGTCGGCCAACTGGTCGCCGAATGCGAAGCCCGCAAGTGCCAGTTAAAAGATCTCTCACTCGATGACCTGCAAGCCGCCTGCGACCTCATCGACGAATCCGTCTACGACGTCCTGGGAACCCACAACGCCGTCGCCGCCCTCCAAAGCTTCGGCTCCGGCGGCAAAGCCCCGGTAGAAGAACAAATCGCGTATTGGCAAACGCGGTTGCAGCCGCCAGTTGCGTAGGCTGGGTCTTGACCCAGCATTGTCCAATCCGTCATTGCTGGGTCTCGACCCAGCCTACTTACTGACCTACGGTGGGGCAGCACCTACCCGCGAAGGATCTGGGCGGCGCAGGCTTTGTAGGAAGGCTGTTTTGAGTAGGGGTCGAAGACGGCGTCGGTGAGTTGGTTGACCTCTTCGTAGTGCATGGGCAGGAAGAGTTGGCCGGGTTGGACGTTGGGGGTCACGAAGGCGCTGGCTCGGACTCGGCCGCGTTGGGACATCACGATGACGGTGTCCTGAGGTTTGATGCCTCGTTTGCGTGCGTCGGTGGGGTTGATCTCGACGTACAGCTTTGCCGGGTAGAGCTTCTTCAGGACGGCGGACTTTGACGTTCGAGTCTGAGTGTGCCACTGCGAGGCCGTGCCTCGTCCCGTCAACAGAATCAGCGGAAACTGCGCCGAAGGTGGCTCGGGCATCGGCCTGGGTTCTTCGAACAGAAACTTCGCTCGACCGTCCGCGTGGTAGAAGCGGCCGTCTTCGAAGAGGCGACGCTGAGAGGGCTGAGGGCCACGGGTCGAGGGACGAGAGCCTTTGCCTTCTGCCTCTCGTCCCTCGACTCTTGACTCTCGACCTTCGAACGGCCACTGAATTCCGCCCAATTCGTCGAGCATGCGGTAATCGTCGACGCCGGTGATGTCGCAGGGCTGGTCGGCGGAGAGTTGCTTGAGAATCTGGAAGACCGCGTCGGGGGAACTCCATTTTTCGAACATCTTTCCGACGCCCCAGTAGTCGGCGATCAGTCGAAAAATGGAGAAGTCGGACAGCGCTTCGCCGGGTGCTTTGCGGACTTTCTTCAAGACCCCGATGCGGCGTTCTGAGTTGATGAAGGTCCCTTCTTTTTCTCCCCAGCCGGCTGCCGGTAGCACGAGGTCCGCCATCGTTGCGGTCTCGGTTGTGTGGTACATGTCCTGCACGACGAGGAAGTCCAGTCGCTCCAAGATGTCGCGGCACTGAGTCTGGTTGATCCACGAGTGCGCCGGATTCGTGCAGATAACCCACAGGCCTTTGATCTTTCCTCGCAGGATGCCTTCGATGATTTCGTGATAGGCCCAGGAGGGTTCGCGCGGGATCTGTTCGGAGTCGATCGCCAGAATGTCCGCGACTTTCTGACGGTGGTCTTCGTCCGCGAAGTCGTGACCGCCCAGCAGGTTGGTTGTGTTACTGAAAAGCCTCGAGCCCATCGCGTTGCACTGTCCGGTGATCGAGTTTGCTCCCGTTCCCGGTCGGCCGATGTTTCCGGTCATCAACGCCAGGTTGATAATCGCTTGCGCGGTGCGGACCCCCTGGTAACTCTGATTGACGCCCATCGTCCACCAGAAGGAGACACGTTTCCCGGCATGGATTATCTCGGCGAGGCGTTCGATCTGTTCGGCCGCCAGGCCTGTTTCTGCGGAAACTCGCTCAAGAGTGAACTGCTCAACGAAGGCAGCGAACTCGGTGAAACCGTTGGTGCTTTGCTCGATGAAAGAATCGTCCAGCCAGTTGTTGTCGATCAGAATTTTCGCGATTCCGTACAGCAGCGACTGGTCGGACTTCGGAGCCAGCGGCACGTGCTGCGTTGCCTGCATGGCGGTTTCGGTCATGCGAGGATCGATGACGACGATCTCGGGCTCGTGTGGGTTTCGCATGACGCGTTCCCACATAATCGGATGGGCAATGCACAGGTTGCTGCCGACTAACACGATGACGTCGGACTCTTCGAAATCCTGATACGTGTACGGCGGCGCATCGAAGCCGAACGCCTGCTTGTACGCGACGACGGACGTCGCCATGCACTGCCGCGTGTTCCCGTCGCCGTGCAGGATGCCCATGCCGAATTTGGTTAGAGCACCGAGCAGAGCCATTTCTTCCGTGGGAATCTGCCCGGTGCTGAGAAACGCCACGGACTCCGTCCCATGACACTGCTGAATGTTTTTGAAGCGATCGGTGAAGGTGCGGAGTGCCGTGTCCCAGTCGGTCGGAACGAGTTTGCCGGATTCATCTTTTATCAGCGGCCGTGTGGCTCGATCCGGTGAGTCGAGCACGGTCAGCGCTTCCCAGCCTTTCGGGCAAGCCATGCCCAGGTTGACCGGGTATTCGGTCGCCGGAGTCAGACTGACGGCTTCGCCGTCTTTCAGATGAATGTTGAGCCCGCAGCCTGTCGAGCAGTACCCGCACGTCATCGTTGTCGTCGCGTCAGGCTTCGACTTTGCCGGAACTTTCCCCAGGCCGAAGCCGCCCGGTTCAAGCAACAACTCGCGTGTGAGATGTCCGTCGCGCTGATGCATGAACGCAGGCAGTCGTGATTCCTGCACGACGGGCAGTTCCAGATCGACCGATTCGATTTCATCTGTGATTTCCGGCGGCATAAAACGTTAGCTCCTGATTGAACCGGGCATTCGTGGCGACGCCACCGCCGCGAAGAAGAGGTAACGCTCCAGCAACTCACCAGCCAGACACGCGATGAACAACATGCCCGTCACGATGACCAGGAAGATGGGATTCTGCGGAGTCTCGGAAGTCGCTCGAAGAAGCAGTGCCGGCATGGCGAGACCTCCAAGAACTCCGCAGGCAAATCTTGCGATCGTGAAACTCGCCAGCGATCCCGTCATCAGCAGAGCCGATCGTTTCATCGGAGTTGTTTGGCGACTCAGCAATGGTCGAAGCAGGCTGGCTTCGAACAGCAGTTTGACTCCGGCAATCAGAATCAACGACTGACAGATACCGCGGCCGTAGGTTTCAATGATCCCCGAAACGCTGCCCGACTGATTGTCGCTTCCGAATGTCGACACAAGCAAAAGCGTCAACCAGACGGCGGCGACGCCGAGCAGACACGTCGTCAGTCCGAAGCGAATCGACGACTGACCGAAGCTCCAGAACTCTCGGCGCGTGAATGCGTAAATCATGACCGAGCAGAAGACTCCAACCAGCCCCGAAATCGCCACGCCCCAACCCAGCCACGACTGAAAGAACTCGTTCCTGACGATCAGGTCGGGACCAAA
Organism: uncultured Planctomyces sp.; assembly: GCA_937899075.1. Lineage (GTDB taxonomy): Bacteria > Planctomycetota > Planctomycetia > Planctomycetales > Planctomycetaceae > JABMPE01. The sequence continues at coordinate 38,299 of CALDJX010000209.1, forward strand.
CCAGTTTCCAGCGGCATAGATCACCGCCAGCTTGGCGAAGATCCCAAAGGCAACGATCTCGCGACTCAACCACGAATGCCGCAGTCCAATGATCGCTCGCCACGCGTACTGTGGCCGTCCCAGGTGGAGCGTGCTGGACGCCAGCGCGAGCAACCCGAAGACGAGAGCACTCAGCGAGTGAACCGGTCGCATGGCGGCGATGAGCGATTCATCAAGGAATCGTTCCAGGACGAGCCCTGACAAAAACGCACCCACGGAAAGCTGTGTCAGCACCAGCATGATGATCAGCGGCCAGTGCGGATGCTGCGCGGACACCGAGTAATAATCCGCCGGCAGCAGGTTCCGCGGAAACACTCGCTTAGTTCGATAGGTTGTCGTGGGAAGCGTAATGTGCGGTTCGGGGGCGGCCGGGAGAAACAGATTGGCTTCGGAGTCTTCGACGACCTGCTCGACATCAACGATGCGGATCGAAATCGCTTCGTGCGGGCACGACTGCACGCACGCCGGAGCTTCGCCCGCCGAAAGCCTGTCCGAACACATGTCGCACTTTCGGACGATGCCCTTCTGCTTGTGATATTTCGGTACGTCGTACGGACAGGCCAGCGTGCAGTACTGACAACCGAAACATTGATCATCAAGGTGTTTGACGATGCCCGTGACGGGATTCTTCTCGTAAGCATCCACCGGGCAAGCCGTCATGCAGGCAGGTTCAATGCAGTGATGACAGGCCGTCGTCACGTGCTGCATCACGGGATTTGCGCTGGTCCCTCCGACGAGCAAACCGACGTCACGCCACGTCTCCGTCTCGTCGAGTCCGTTCAATGAATGGCAGGCGGTCACGCACGCCTTGCATCCCGAGCACGCATCAAGGTCGACATCAAACGCGTACTGCTGACCCGGGCCGGGAGCCGTCGCAGGAATCAGTGACGAGTAGTATCTCGACTGCGCAGGAGCCGCCTGTTCGTTGCAGGCCTGAGAAAACTGTTCGACCGCCGTCAGCTCCTGCTGATCCGCCAGCAGACGTTCGAGCAGGGTTGGACCAATTGAAAGTCCTGCAACGATCGCCTCGGAGCCGCCTTTGTGATCTAAGCTGCTACTCGACACGAAGTCGGCTGGCGATTGCATCTGATCAACTGTTTCATGGGAAGTCTCAGCCACAGTGAGCTTCTCCCATTTTCAGTATGAGTACCGCGAAGCGGTTGCATTCATTAGCCTGGGGTCGTCGCGTAGCGGCGCACCCCAGGAATTCAGTCTGGTGCGGTGTGAACGCTGAAAGCGTTCCACAATGACCAACGGCAAACAACGAAGCGAGTAACGATGGGCCAGTCTCTTGCGCAGATTTATCTACACCTCGTGTTTTCGACAAAACTCCGCAAACCGTTCCTGAGTAGCGACAACCTGCAATCGGAACTCCACGCATACCTCGCTGGCGCATGCCGTAACCTCGACAGCCCGTCACTACAGGTCGGAGGCGTTGAGGATCACGTCCATATCCTTTGTCAGCTTTCGAAAACGTTGTCAGTCGCCGATCTGGTACGAGAGTTGAAACGCGAGTCTTCGAAGTGGTTGAAACCTCGGATCGCCAACGTTCAATGGCAGCAAGGTTACGGTGCCTTTTCAGTAAGCCCTTCCCATGTGGACGCCTTGAAGGACTACATACGGAACCAGCAGGAGCATCATCGAATTGAGACCTTTCAGGATGAGTTGCGACGCCTGTTTCGAAAGTACGGCGTCGAGTTTGACGAACGGTACGTGTGGGAATGACCTTTCGAGGCGTGGTCAATTGTGGAACGCCTTCGGCGTACATTTGGTTGGCACAAAGTGAACCAGGGGTGCGCCGCTGCGCGGCGACCCCTGGCTGTTGAGTACAACCGCTTCGCGGTAATCCTGCATCCACACTTGCCGCCTTACTCAGCATGAGTACCGCGAAGCGGTTACATCCATTAGCCTGGGGTCGTCGCGCAGCGGCGCACCCCAGGTTGTGATGCTCGGACCAGTCGTACGCTGAAAGCGTTCCACAACTCCTACAGACATGTCGTGCGGGAACGTCTGGGCACATGTCAGACTCCCACTGTCTCGTGGGATTTTTTCAGGCAAGACGTGGCCATGTTGCAGCCGATTTCGGTGGCGAGTAATTCGTCCAGAATTTCGGTCGGAGGCAACTCCAGGAAGACGTTTCCTTCTTCGACCTTCACCGGGAAGGTGCGGATGTCGTAATCCTCGCCCTGCAGAGATTCGCCGGTTTCCAGCGAGAACGTTTTCTTGTGCAGTGGGCAGGCGACTTTGGGAGTGCCGGACTGGTCTCCCACGATGCCGCGTGACAGGACGAACGCCTTCTTGTGTGGGCACATGTTTTGAGAGGCGTACCATTCGCTGCGGCTTGAAAAGTTGAAGACGGCAATCTGCGACTTGCCGTACTTGATCGTTGCTCCGCCGTCGTATGGGAAGTTGTCGACCGTGCCGACCTGCACCCAGCGGGTTTCATTCATTAAACCAGCGCCGCCCTCACTCAGCAGTTGCTCTTCGCGGTCTTTGAGTTCGCCAAAGAGTTCGAGCGATGTCAGTTCGTCGTTCCAATCGGCCGGTCGTGATTGATCACGCTGCGAGACGAATTCGATCGTTGGCTCTTCTTCCTCGGTGTTGACGAACTGGCGGAAGCGGGCACGCTGAGCGGGGTCGTTGACGACGCGAGTCCATTCACACTGGTAGTTGTCGATGAGGTTCTGCATTTGAGCTTCCAGCTCGTCGCAGAGACCCAGTGAGTCTTCGATGATGACTTCGCGAAGATGATCGAGGCCGCCTTCAAGTTTCTCCAGCCAGACGCTGGTGCGAGTCAACTTGTCGGCGGTCGAGATGTAGTACATCAGCAACCGGTCGATGTACCGAATGGCGGTTTCTTCATCGATGTCCGCGACAAACAGGTCGGCATGACGAGGCGTCGCTCCGCCGTTACCGCACACGTAGAGGTTATAGCCATGCTCAGTCGCGACGAGTCCGACGTCTTTGCATTGAGCCTCGGCACACTCTCGCACGCAACCCGAAACGGCCATCTTGATTTTGTGCGGCGAACGAACTCCCTTGTATCGATTTTCAATTCGAATCGCGAAACCGACGGAATCCTGAATTCCGTAGCGGCACCACGTTGAACCCACGCAACTCTTCACGGTCCGCAGCGATTTTCCATACGCGTGGCCGCTTTCGAATCCGGCGTCGATGAGACGTTCCCAGATGTCGGGTAAGTCCTGAACGTTGGCACCGAACATGTCGATCCGCTGCCCGCCGGTGATCTTCGTATAGAGCCCGTACTTCTTTGCCGTTTCGCCAATGACGACCAGTTTGTCCGGCGTGATCTCGCCGGCGGGTACTCGAGGGACGACCGAGTACGAACCGCCGCGCTGCACATTGGCCAGAAATCGGTCGTTCGTGTCCTGCAGTGTCTGATGTGAATCCTCAAGGATGTTTTCGTTCCAGAGCGATGCGAGAATCGATGTCACCGCTGGCTTGCAGACTTCGCAGCCGTTGCCTTGTCCGCACTCGGCCATGACCTGCGCGAACGTTTCCAGCTTTTTCACTTTCACGATCGCAAACAGCTCGGAACGAGAATACGCGAAGTGCTCGCAGAGATGGTTGTTGACTTCCTTGCCAGCCTTCGCCATTTCGGAGTTGAACAGGTCTGTGACGAGCGGCATGCAGCCACCGCAACCGGTGCCCGCTTTCGTACACATCTTCACGGCGCCGACCGAATCCAGTTCTTCGTCGCAAATCGCCTGGCAGATGTCACCCTTACTGACGTTGTTGCACGAGCAGATTTGCGAGGAGTCGGGCATGCCGTCGATGTTGCCGAGCGGTGCTCCGCCACTGGAACCGACGATCAGCTCGTGAGGTGCGCATGGCAGGTCCTGATCCGTTTTGCTCATCATGAGCAGTGTGCCGTACTCCGCGGCGTCACCCACCAGAATGCCGCCGAGCAGACGCTTCCCGTCGAGACTGAAAAGCAGCTTTTTGTAAACACCGGAAAACGGCTCTTCGAATGAAAGAGGAGTCGCTTTGTCCGGGCCGGATTCGTAGTCACCAAAGCTCGCCACCTCGACGCCCATCAACTTGAGTTTCGTCGAGAGATCGGTGCCGTTGAAAATTCGGTCTCCGCCGGTCAGGTTGGTCGCGACAGTTTCCGCCATGTCGTAACCGGGTGCGACGAGACCGTAGACCATGCCTCCGTGCAATGCACACTCGCCAATCGCGTAGATATTCGGGTCGGATGTCTGCAGGTGATCGTTGACCTGGATGCCGCCTCGCTCGCCGACTTCCAATTCGCACTCACGGGCGACGTCGTCACGTGGACGAATTCCGGCGGAAACGATGATCATGTCGACGTCGAGCGTTGAGTCATCGTTGAACGTCATCTGCTCAACGTGCCCGTTGCCGCTGATCTCCTTAGTGCCTTTGTTCAAGTGGACGCTGACGCCGAGTTCCTGGATTTTCTTGACCAGAATTCGTGACCCCGCGTCGTCGATTTGACGAGGCATCAGGCGGCCGTTGTACTCGATGACGTGCGTCTCAAGGCCGAGATCCAGCGCCGCTTTTGCCGCTTCAAGACCCAGCAGCCCGCCGCCGATCACGGCGCAACGTTTTGACTTTTTCGAGTACTCGATGATGTGTTCAAGGTCTTCGAGCGTCCGGTAAACGAAGACACCTTTCTTGTCGACTCCCGGAACCGGCGGCACGAACGGGTACGAACCCGTCGCAACCACAACCGAGTCATATGCAATCTCGACGCCCTTCGTGGAACGTACGACTTTGTCTTCTCGATCGATTTCCGACGCCCGGTCCCCCAGGTGAAGCTCGACGCCGTTCTCCTTGTACCACTCCATCCTCGCCAGCATCAGCTTTTGAGCGTCGCGGTGGGCGAAGAAAGATGTCAGGCCGACCCGGTCGTAAGCCGCTCGCGGCTCTTCGCAAAACGTGACGATGCGATACTGCTTTGCTGTGTCGAACTCGACCAGCTTTTCACAGAAACGCAGCCCGACCATGCCGTTGCCGATGACGACAATCGTCTTGCGATCATCGGGCGAAGTAGTCTCGACAGAGGTTTCTGCAACTTCATCAGCGGGAGAAATCATGACCGTCATCCTGTGGGTGAGAGCTGGTTCCTACGCTCTGCGTGGGAACCCACGCTCGGACGCTCCGCGTCCACGTTCTTTGGAACTGTTCGTGACAGAGTTGGTTTCCAATGCTCACGACGCGGAGCGTCAACAAGATTCGTTCCCACGCGGAGCGTAGGAACGAGTGGCGTCAGTAAGTTCGTGTGAATGAGCAGGGTTTAAGTGGCAGCTCCGAGCAGTTCGCCACGTCGGCGAGCTGTTGCTTCTTCGGTGTGAATGCGAGCTTCCGTTTCAGCCTCGGCGGAGAATCGAACGGTGAAAGCCAGAAACGCTGAGCACGTCACGAGCGCTCCCAGAATCAGCAGAGCGGTTGGCCAGGTAACGGCTGATGTTTTGAAGAGGAACCCAGCAGCGACAGCTCCCGCGTTTCCACCCGCTCCAACGATGCCGGCAACCGACCCCAGAGCTTTTCGGTTAATGAACGGGACGACGGAGAAAGTCGCTCCTTCAGACATCTGCGTGAACAGGCTGAAGATGATCAGCGTCGGAATCGCCAGAGACAGCACGTTCATCTGAGAGAAGACCATGAGCGCCAGGCCTTCGCAGAACAGAGCGATGAACAACCAGCGGACTCGACCTTTCAGTCCCCACTGTTCACCAAAGCGGTCGCCCAACGCTCCGCCCATCGTCCGAGCGAACAGGTTCATCAAACCGAACAGGCCGGCAATCATCCCGGCCGTCGAAACAGCCTTTACCGGGTCCATCGACGCGAAGTAGTCGAAGTAGTCCAGAAAGTAGAGAGCCGCGACGTTGTTGATGGTCAGCTCGATCCCGAAACACGCTCCGTAAATCACGAACAGAGCCCAGACGCGTGAGTCTTTGCACGCTGCCAGGAATGATCCCTTAACCTGCTGTTTCGGTGGCATCTTTCCGGCAGCGCGAAGTTCGCCGAAGTTGCCCTCAGGCCCGTCCTGCGTGAAGAAAAAGTAAGCGACGCCCATTGCTGCACAAGCGACGCCGGCTGCAACCATCGAGACTCTCCAGCCGATCGTTTCCGTAAAACCAACCACACCGACAAAGAAGGCAAACACGAGCGGCATCACCATCTGAGTAACGCCGCCGCCGAGATTTCCCCAGCCGGCCGTCGTCGCGTTCGCCGTACCGACACAATTCGGAGCGAACATCACCGACGTGTGGTACTGCGTGATGACGAAGGACGCTCCGATCACTCCGATGAGCACTCGGAAGAGCAGGAAGGTTTCGAAGCTATGAGCGAACGCGATGCCCATAACAGGAATCGAGCCCAGCAGAAGCAGTCCGGTGTAGGCGTATCGCGGGCCGATTCGATCGCACAGCCAGCCGATGAACAGTCGGGCAATCACGGTGATCGATACCGAGCCGATGATGCACCAGCCGATCTGATCCTTCGTCAGCGACATTTCTTCCCGCACGACTTTCATCAGCGGGGCGATGCCGAACCAGGCAAAGAAACAGAGGAAGAAAGCGAACCACGTCATATGGAACGCTCGCATCTGCGGTGACTTGAAATCGAGCAAAGAGATTCGAGTAGCTTTGTTTCGGAGTTCCATTTTCTCTGGGCTTTCGAATGTCGGATCTATTCTGGTTGTCGACAGGAACCGAGGGTCGAGATGCTGAGCGCGCACCGGTCCCGTAAATTGTGAGTGGCCGTTTCTGAATTCGTCCTCACGGACAGGTCACGCCGATGGTGCGACTTTCAGAATCGTTCGAGCGCTGTTTCAACAACTGACAGAATCAGGTCTGCTGGTGATTCATGTTTCGCCAATGCCAACCTGAATGCTGCTGTCTGTGAGCGCGCTGGTAGAAGGCAGTCGCGGATTCAACCGTGCGAGCTGACCTTTGAGGGCTGCTGGACCGGACCATGTGTTTCCTTTCACACAAGCTGTCAGGACCGGGATGCGTCGAAGAGCGAATCCGAAAACATCCTGAGTTCTTCACGGCTCACGTCTAAAGCAATGGCCGTGCCAGTCGTCGGCGAAGAAGTCTCAGCCCGCCATCGATTAACGGGAATTCTCTATCAGGCATCGGCGGCGGTTGATCTCATGGGAACTTCTGACCTCGCCATGCCGTTTGGCTGTCGCACCTGCGCGCAGAGCTGCGCGATCATTGAACAGATCGGGCGAAAGCCCGTGCGTGGTTGCGGACATACTACGTGACGCTCGGCACGTGGAATGTCGCAGGCGTGCCACGCGGCCGGGCAGGACTGTCTACGAAGCGCGCAAACCAGGAGGAAGTCAACAACGATGTCGCGGTCGGAGTCTCGCAGTTGATCGAAGAATACGAAAAAGCCGCGTCGTACCAATTGAGATACGACGCGGCTTTGTGCTTCTACGTGCTGACCAGACTTTGATTCACCGTCAAGACTGAAGGTGATCGCCGGTCGTTTAAGGCCGATTAGAAATCGTAGCCTGGGTTCTTTACATCAAAGTCGGCGTCCGTCAGGCCACCGTTCGGTTTGACGTTGAGATACGTGTACTGCTCAAGAATCGGTGCTTTTCCGCCGGCACTGGCCGGGAAGTCGAACTGCTCGACTCGAACCGGGAATGACGTCTTCTTATCGACGTACATCCGAGTCATGTGGAACTTCACGCCCTTGTGCTTTTTGTCGTACGAGCTTTCGAAGACCTGGCATTCGACATTGCCAACTTTGGCGTTCGGGAAGTAACGAACTTTGACATCAGGAACGTCCAGCTCGGAATTCCACTGAGCGATCGTCAGTTCGAGCAGGTTCCGCATGCCGATGTTCGTAATCGGGTAACGGCTTTCTTCCAATGCTCGATCTCCGTTTGGATCAAGTTCGAGCGTGCCGACGATGGCTTCGATGCCCGTTCCGTGAGCCAGCATCTTGTTGCTGTTTTTCCCGGAAACGTAAATCGCTTCGCGGCCTTTATGCGGGTTTTCGTATCGCAGGTACGCACTGAACGGAGTCTCGCGAACCTTCAGCGTGAGCTGATGATTGACTCGCGTCTTACCGACCATCTCCTCTTTGAAGAACGAGGCCGAATAGTCTTTCACACTATCCAGTGCGCGTCGGCTCTCGACTGCCAGTCGCAATCCTGGAGCCAGAGGGTGAGAAGTTCCGCCGATTCGGACAGCCGTGGCGATCCTTTCGTCTTCGGCGAACAGCAGACCACTCGGCAGTGCAACAGCCATCGCTCCGCCAGCCAGCACACGGCCAATGGCCTGGCGTCGATTCAGAGCAGTCGCTTCTGTATTGAAAGATGTCATCGTCTTTTCCCTCATTCCGCTGCAAGAGTGGCTTTCCATGCCGCTGCCGACAGAGCAGTGACTTGATTGACTGTTCACCACTCATCTCTCAGGTGAGTGGTCACTCGGCAGATGTCCCATCCCAGGCACTTCTGCGTTCCCGTGGTTCTGTATCGACCATCAGCAGGCTCTGATTCGACCGAATCGACATCCGAGCGGGTTTCCGAAGAAGGTTTAACAGTCAGAAATCGTCATAGCCGATTCAGGCAAATCGAGAAACGTCTGTTTGATGAATTCTGAGCACGTTCGCTCAACCTTGCGGAAAACAGAAAACCTCGGCGTGGAAAACCACGTCGAGGCTGTTGATCGATCAAAATTTTTGAATGAGTCGCTCGTTCGCCTGAGCACTCAATTCAGCGTCGCGAGCAGTGCGTCCAGTTTGGCGTTGGCAGCGTCAGCCTCGTCCTGGGCCTGGTTGGCTTCGCTGATTCCGACGATCCCCAAAGTCGCTCCGGTAATTCCAGCGGCGGTTGCAGCCAAAGTGCCTGGCTGCATGAACTGGAGTGGCCCGACCTCGTTCTGACCACGAACCGTTCGTTTTCCGACAACAACCAACGCGTTGGTTTTGGCACTCTTTGGTGCCGTCCCATTGGCCCAAACGCGGAAGACCGAAACTCCGTCAGCATGAACGATCTGATAGACGCCTCCGCGGAGGCGATTAACTCGGAACTGCCCGGCATCGTTCGTGGTTGTTTCGGCAACTGCCGTGCGGCCATGCCTGACGACAACCTTGCTACGAGCAACCGCTTTGCCCTGTCCGTCGACCACGACTCCGGTGAGTTCGCCGTTCTTACCGAGCGACACGTCCGTGATCTTCAAAGCCGCCTGCTGGCTGGCTGTTGTGGGAAGGGAGGCGGGAGTTGAAGCCGCGGCGGTCGGAGACGTTGAACGATCGGCGGCGGCAACGTTTGAAGCTGGCACGACCGTGCCGACGGCCCCCAGAACCAGTAGTGCAGATTTCCAGCGGCCAATTGAATTCATGGTTGAGCAATCCTTTTCCGTCGAGCCGCGTCAAATACTGACGGACACTTTCACTCTGTAAAGATCGAGTGCCAGGCGGATGGAGTACCGAAACTGTTCCAGCCAGGCCAACATTTCCGTTAAACGAATGAGCACGACCGTCGAATCGGGCCATGGCACTTGACATCGATATCGGAATGTCCGTCTCCCCGACTGGACACCATGCCCGCCGAGATAACGCTCGCTCAGCGCTGTTGGCCGAATTCGCCGCACAATCGCTACAATCCGAATAGTCGTCGCACAAGCGCCGCCTGACCTTCCCTGTGACCAGGTAAACAGTCACGACTTTATCGGTTCTGCCGGTTGCGGGGCCGGGTTGCTGAACGGGCAATGATGGCGGCTCAAGGAATTCTGCGATGTTGAGTCGGCGACAGATTCGCCGCCCACTATTCTGCTGGTTAAATTCATTACGTGTCGGTGGGCTCGCAAAACTCAGCGATGATGCAGCTTCAGAATCAGGAAAAACGGACGATGACGCTCAGCAAACTTCCCCTCAGTTATTGCACCAACGTCCATCCTGGCTTGACCGTCCGAGAGGTCGAAGCAGGGCTGCGTGAAAATACCGTCGAGGTTCGAGGCCGAGTGGGCGAACTTGCCGCCGGACTCTGGCTCGCTCGACCGGTGGCGACAGAGCTGCTCGACACGCCAGCGAACCTCGATCGATTCTCGGACTGGCTGAACGAAGCGGGGTTAACGTGCTACACGCTCAACACGTTTCCGTTTGGCAATTTTCACGACGCTCGCGTCAAGGAAAATGTCTATCTGCCGGATTGGTCACGCGACGACCGCATCAACTACACGCTGGACAGCGCCCGTATTCTGGCAAAGCTGATGCCCGACGACGGAACCGAAGGCAGCCTCTCGACTGTGCCGCTGGGCTTTAAGCCGTTTGACTATCCCGAATCGTTTGCCGACGAGTGCGCAGGACGCCTGATCTCGCTGGCCAAGTTGCTCAAGCAGGTCGAAGAAGAAACCGGGCGGAAAATCCGACTGGCCATTGAGCCGGAGCCATTCTGCATTCTCGAAACGACGGCGGAGACGATTCAGTTCTTCCGCCGGTTGCGTGAACTGGCGGCCGATGCGGGATCGCTCGACGTCGTGAATGAGTACCTCGGAGTCTGCTACGACGTCTGCCACCAGGCAGTCGAGTTCGAAGACGTCGCCGACTCAATCAAACAACTCGTCGACGAGCAGATTCGCATTAACAAAGTCCACATCACCTGCGCGATTCGTGTCGAAAATCCTGGCGACAACGAAGATGCCCGGCAGGCGCTCGCGAGATATGTCGAACCCCGATATCTCCATCAGACAATGGCTCGCGCCGCCAACGGCACGATTCACAGGCAGGTTGACCTGACCGAGGACACGGCACTGTCGCCCCCGGATTCCTTCGCCTCCGCCGAAGAATGGCGAGTTCACTTCCACGTGCCCGTGAATGCTGAATCGCTCGGCCCGTTACAGACGACTCGTGGAGACCTCAAGAAAGCGCTGGCCGCCGTGCGCGATCTGGACTACGCGCCCCACCTGGAAGTCGAAACTTATACCTGGGAAGTCCTGCCGGACGGCCAGCAAACATCGCTCGTCGACGGGCTCACCGCAGAAGTTGAAGCCACGCGAACGTTGCTCGATGAGTTGAGCGAACATCGAACATCGAACATCCAACACTGAACATCGAACCGGCTTCTGCCTTCGACATTCCTTGTTCGATATTCGCTATTCAGCAACGTCATGCTCAAGCCACTTGAGCACGAGCGCCAGCTGGTTCGGCAGCCAGTCTTTCAGCGTATAAATCCCGTGACCAAGTACGGCCAGCCTCGCGGGTCCAAAGCGAGTCAGCTGCGAAGACTCATAATCAACCAGCAGGTTGCGACCGTCAGAATGCAGCCGGGTCCGAGTCTGCCAACGCGCACACGTCACCTTCAGCTTTTCTTTCAACTTCTCAGGCGTCGGTTCGAGCAGACCTCGTTCAAGAAACTCGCCCAGCCGAGCGTTCGCTTTCCGTTTGAGCGGCGGGGCGATGTCCGTTCCGGCGATCGCAAATGCCTGAACCCAGTCGCCGTGCTTTGCAGAAAGAACGTCTGCTACGCCGGTTGTGGCGGCGGTGAAGTTGTCTGCCAGGCTGTTGCCTTCGCACCCGAATGTAACAGCCGGCACAATGGCTGCCGGATCATCGGCATCCTGAATCGGCCGATGATGAATCACGTGGACCAGCGATCGCAGACCGTCCATGTCCCATCCGTACCTGACCGGCGTGCCGAACGTGACGACAAGCGCTGCATTCGCCATCGGATGCGGAGTCGGTGCCTCGGCCAGCGCTTGACGAGCAACCTCTCCAGCTGGCCCCAGCGAATCGCCAGCCGCTTCGAAAAATGCTTCGACGCTCGCTCGATCATTGGCCAGCAGGTTGGACAGAATCGCAAACCCGTTTCCCGCGTGACTATGCCCCCACAGCAGAACTCGCTCGTGTGTTGGATCGAAACCGTTGGCCTGAAGCTGAGCAAGTTCGTTCAGCAACCGCACCGCAAGTCCAGCTCGAGCGACATGATTGTTCTCGCTGCTCCAGGTCGGTTCGAGACGACTCACGTCGGGATCGTCCCCAACGAGTGTCTGAAATCGTTCCCGATATCCGTCGCTGTAATTCGCGACGTCAGCCGTGATCGTATCGGTGAGCCGTTTCGTCTGTTCGGACAAGCGATCGATCAACGGATTGATCGCCAGCCTGGCCGGCGCCGGCAACGATTCGGCACCGGCCCGCATCATTGCATGAATGCCAAGCGGATCGTCCCCCGCAAACGTCCCATGAACGAGCAGCACTTTTCGCACACCGAACTGAGTATGCAGATGCCCGAAGTCGAGACTCTGCACGGCATCGCCGTCAAGCTGCAGGACAACCGACGGAACCGACGGCTGAGTCGGATAAGACTGATGCCGAAATCCGTTTTGACGAGGCATGACTCACTCCTGAATATTCCGACAGCAAACCGACTGAATCCGCGATTCAGTTTCGGCCGGCGACTAAGTCAGAGGCATCACCGTTGCCAGGATCAACGTCATGATCATGCTGACAACCCCAAGCACGATCAGCAGCGGAGTCCAGGTTTGCAACGCTTCCTTCTCGGTCAGTCCACCCATCTTCGCAAAGATCCAGAATCCGGAATCGTTCATCCACGAGCCAACCAGCGAGCCGGCTCCAATCGCTGTCGCCAGGTAAACAACGTCGTAAGGAAGTTCGACGCCGTCGATCATTCCGACCATCATCCCGGATGTAATGATCATCGCAGCGGTACTCGACCCCTGGGCAACTTTCAGCACGGAAGCGATTCCAAACCCAAGGAACAGCATGAGCATTCCCTCGACCGAACCCGCGCCAAATGTCGACTCCGCCAGTTCTTTGATGGCGTCTCCAACGTGAGCAGCTTTGAGCATTGCTCCGAACGCCGATCCGCCGGCAGTAATCAGGATGATAACGCCGCCGCTCATTAATGATGTTTCAACCAGTTTCGCAACTTCTTCTTTGGACGGTTTCCGCTGACGAACATAAGTCCGCAACGCAAGCATTGTCGAAACCAGTAGAGCAAAGCTCGGATTTCCGAACACGGCTGTGTAGTGAGAAATCCCCTTCGCCGTTTCCGCCAGATCACCTTCCGCCATGCTGGCGATTGAGCCCGCAGCGGTGTGGCAGGCAATCATGATGACCGGCAACACGACAGGCAGCAGCGATTCGAACAGTCCTGGCAGTTCATCATCTGCGAACGGCTCAGGCTCGACGTGCCCAGCCACTTCACGCATCTCGATGTTGTACATCCTGTCGAACAGGCCAGCGATCCAGATTCCTGCGATGGCGGCCGGCATTGCAACCATGGCGCCGACCATGATCATTTTGCCGAGGTCAATTCCCAGTGTGGCCGCCATGGTGAGTGGCCCCGGCGTTGGCGGAACCAGCGTGTGAGTAATCGCGCCGCCGGCAGTGATGGCCAGAATGCACTTCAGATAAGACTTACCCGTTCTGCGATAGAACGACCGAGCCAATGGCACGAGCAGATAGAACACCGTGTCAAAGAAAACCGGGACGGCAAGAATGTAGCCGCTCCCCATGAGTGCCCACGGAGCGCGTTCTTCGCCAAGCAGTTTCATGAACGCGCGCACGACTCGGTCAGCCGCGCCGCTGTCCATCATGCAAGTACCAATGACGGCCGCCAGAGCAATGACGATTCCGATACCGCCGCACGCACTACCAAACGCGTCAGCAACGCGCGAGATCGCGTTGCTCGCAAGCTCTGATTTCCCAGTATCCGGGTTGTCGTCGAACGCCATTAAACTGACTGCCATCGCGGCCGTAATCAGCGCGATGAACGCGTTCACCTTCAGCTTCATGATCAGGAAAATGACAAGAACGATCCCGATCGTCATGATGAGCAGCGGGTGAAGCATCAGGGAGTCTCCTCGGTGGTTGATCGTCGGTGGGGATTGCAGGGTTGATGATCGAAATTACTGCTTCGAGCGATTCGGCTTTTGGAGAACCTTAAATCGTGCCGCGCCGAAGCGACAAATCCTACCGAGCCGACCTCACGCGTTAAACCGGGCGAGACATCCAGGCGTCACTTCAGTCAGGATTCAGGGTTTCCAGTTTCAGGCTGTTAAACGACGATCCCGACCTGAATGACCGCCTGATAGATTCCAAACTGTTCGATCCATGAACCGCCATATCCAATGCCCGAAACTAAGCAACCAGTCGTTCTGCTGATCGGCGAGTTCCAGTCGCCACAGTTTCGCGGTGCGCTCTCAGACGGCCAGCCGGCTGACATGCTCAAATCTGTAGACTGCCACCGCGTCAAGTTGCTGCCGGATGCGATCTCTGAAATTGCAAACGGCGAGTTGATTCCCGACCTCGTCATTTCGTACCAGAGCATTCCCGATGAATACTCCGCGGCCGACATCGACCAACTGATTGGGATGTTGCCGCTCAGTCGGTTCGTCGTCGCGTTCAGTCCGTGGTGCGAATCGATCGGTCGGACTGAGCAGCGCTGGCCATCCGCCTGGAGCGTCCCGCTGGCTCATGCTGCGGCCAGAATTCGACTCGAGTTGCAACAACTAACCGCCGACAAGCCGCCGCTTCTGGCGACGACTTCCCGTGACGAAGCTTTCGCGACGCTTGCTGGGGGCAGTCTGGCACGAACCGAACAACCTGGGCGAGGCATGACTGCGCGAGTAATTTCTGCAGACGTTCCGCTCAGAGAATGTTTCGAAAGCGTCGTCGGTTCACTCGGCTTCGAGATTCTGGTGAACGATTCAGAGAACCGGGCAACGACCGTCCATATCCTGGTTGCACCGTTTGTCGACAGCGAGACTTTCAAGCTGATTCACCATCTTCGGGACAACAACTCGGCGGCAACGATCATCGTTGCTTCGGACATGGCGACTCCCGGCGAAGCAATTTCCCTTCGAGAAGCCGGGGCTGCCGCAGTGATCTCGCAACTTCGCTTCGCCGAAGACCTGGCCGATCACTTTCGGGTCGGGTCCGCATCCGAACCGGAAGTAGCGGCTGGAAAGTAGGCTGCCGATCTTACTAAGGAACGTGTCGTGAATAAGTTCCTGAAATGATCAGCAGAATCTAACCACAGAGGCTCAGAGACACAGAGAAAAACTTTCCTGTCAAACTCTGTGTCTCTGTGCCTCTGTGGTTAAAATCGGGAAGTTGTTCTCGACACGTTCCTAAGCGTCCTGATGCAACTCTGGCTTTAGCCAGACAAAACTCTTCCCCAAACGCCCGCCGTAGTTGCCGGCGGTTATTTTGACCAGCCCGGGCGTTTCGACGGACGCATTGATTGCAGCCTGCGTGGCGTCGGAGATCGCCTCGACACTGCGTCCGTTGATCACAATTTCCATGACTGATTGAACGTTGTCCGGCAAACGCGTTTCAACGTCGGGCGAGTTTCGGAGCGTCGGGCAGTATTCGGCATACGTGCTGGCGATGAGGAACGAGTATTTGCTGCCGGCCTTCGACGCGCTGGCGGCGACGCCTCCGGGAAAAGTCATGATCGTGCCGGGGCAGTCGTTGACGGCGGCGGCTCCTCGTTCGGCCGCATCGATCGCGGCGTCTTCGGTCTCAGCGAGAAACCAAAGGTTGCCTCCCATGACGCCATCGGTAAATCCAAAACGACGATCGAGACAAAAGTCTCCGCCCATCGTCGGGACGGTCCAGACTTTGTGACCAAAACGTTCTTCGCGTTTCTGATGGCCGTCGCCGAAGAATGAAACTTTCTTACCAAGCTTGAAGAACGGATCCGTGTCGAGCAGGTTGAAACAGCGAGCGGTCGGGCACGTCATCACGTTCTGGCTGATTCGAACCAGCAGCGATCGTTCCAGAGCTTCGACTCGGTCCTTGCGAAATCGAGGAACGTGAACCTGCACGACCGCTCCCAGGCGGCCATCAGGAGTGTCCAAAGACTCGTCGCCGCCGGGGCCGACGTATCGATCCAGTCCGGCTTCGCAATCGCAAAGAATGGTGCTCGACGCGTTGCCCGTTGCTTCGCGGAGCGCATGATCCAGCCACTTTCGATCCCGCGCGGTGATCAGAAACTCGGCGTAGATGGATCGAAACCCTTCGGCGTACGTGTCCTCGACTTCAGCTCGCTGACGCTCTGACATTTCGATACTCCTTCATCCCGGTCAGTTCCTGGCGAGGTTCAACATCGTTCTCGTCTTCAACGATGTCCCACTCAAAACTTTGCACGGCGCATACAAACGGCGGCCACATGGACCGCCGTTTGATTTGAAAAGTGCATTACGCTGAACGCGACTCCGACTTAGTCCTCGTCCGGATCGTCATCCAGGCCTTCTGCTTCGTCATCATCTTCGTCTTCTTCGAAGTCGGCGTCATCGACTTCGACATCGCCCAGCTCGTCGGTTTTCGGAGCGGCTGCCTTTTTGACGACAACGACTTCCTCATCGTCGTCCAAAGCTGGCTCGACTGCCTGGAATCCATCGGCAGATCCAGTGATCAACTCTTTGACCATCTGCATGAAGTAGAGCTTTTTGCCACGTCCCTGCAGAACAGCGAGGCGCTCGTCGGCGGCCTCTTTCTGGTCGTACGGGTATCGGCCTTCCTCCTTCATGCTGCCGCTGTAGAGGACCCAGACCGCTCGCTTGCGTTCCGGTGGCTTCTCGCGAGTTTTGCGAGGGGCCGCCTTCTTGCGAGTGGCTTTCTTTTTCTTCTTGGGGCTATCGTCACCGTCGTCGGTGATCCCGGCCGCTTCTGCGGCGTCGTGCTCTCTGCGAAGTTCAAGTCGACTCTTTGCCATCTTCGGTCTCACTACTGCCGCGGGCAGAACGCGCTGAATCCGGAATGTGCCGGCTGCGCTGCGATTTTCTGTACAACTTCCGAGTGCGATTTCGGCCGCACTGCATTGGCCAAACGGGGCCACAGGAAGGGGGCACAGAATAGCGAGACGAATTCCCGCTGACCATCGTCCCGCTGAACGAACGAAAATCGGCGTCCGAACACCGAGTTCTCCAGTGTCACGTGTGACGTAACATCCTGTTGACACAGAGTTTCGGCCACGAATATAAGTTCGCGACGCCGAGCAGGGTTGTTTCCCGCCGTACCTCATCGGCCGCTGACGACACTCAGATTGGACGCTCGATGGTCACGGAAGACCAGATTCCCGCTCAGAATACCGACTGGCTGGCTGCTCCACCGAGCAGCGGGTTGCCGCCAGAATTCCGGCTGTTGTGCGTTGGCCCGACCGAACCAGACTGGATTGGCCTGACCCTGCAACTCGACGCCGTCGGCTGCAACGACCCCAGATTCAAGTGGGTCAGTTCCGCCTCGGAAGCGATGACGGTCCTCCGGAACGAAAACTTCGACTGCATCGTCATCGAATGCTGGCCGACGAATCTCGACGACGTCCGCTGGGACGCCCCCGATCTCGTGCATGCAATCCGCTCGTCCGGCTGCAGCGACCCGATCGTTCTGCTGACGCGACTGCCTGATGACGGCCTGACCGTTGAAGCGTGCAGTTCGCACTGCGAAATTCTCGTCTCGTCGGCGCTTTGGAGTTCCAGAGCCCTGGTCAACGTCATTCAGCAGAGCATTCGCCTGGTCGAGACGGCTCAGCAGAATCACCATCACGCCGTCGCGAATCATCGTCGCCTGGTCCGCGAACGGGACGAAGCCGACCACCTGCTCCGTCAACAACGAGACATCATCAGCGAACTTGAAGCGATCACTCAGGGATCTACGCAACCTTCGTCGAACCAGGTTGAAGATCGGTCCGACAATTCCGCCGACAAAGCCAACGATCACTCAGCAGCGAGAAAAACCCGTTCGCTTCAGATTCCCGAGAAGATCAAAACGTACTACCACGAGCTGCTCCGCACCTACGTAATCATGGGTTCGGGAAGTCTGGGCGGTGAGATTGCTCAACTGGCCAGCGTGCTGGCCGAAGTCGGACTCTCACCGCGCGACACGCTGTCGCTGCATCTCGAACAGGTCGAGCATCTTGTCAGCGGCCTGGGAAATCGCAGCAGCCGACACGTCATGTCGCGAGCCGATTTGCTCGCTCTGGAACTCGTGATCCATATCGGCGAGTGCTACCAGCAGGCTGCGGCCGACCAGAATTGTGGACAGCACGACGCCGAGGCAGACAACGCGGCGTCAAACCATGCCAAAGCCGCGTCAACGGACAAGACCTCAGACGTGTGCTGATTCACGCCGCCCGCCCGTTGAGACCTCGGTTGCCAATCGCGATGCCTCAAGGCCGCGAGTTAGTCTGGTGGTCCGAAACGTCATCGTTTCCCGACCGGCTGCGAACTCGCCAGTTGAGTAAACTCGCCAGTTGAAAAGTGTGCCACTGGCTTTGCCAGTGCTGTCTCCGATCGACATCTCCCAGGAAGAACCGCACTGGCAGAGCCAGTGGCACACACCTATTGAAATAGATCGCTGATTCTCAGCAGGCAGTTAACACGCAATGACTTCCGACGTCTTCCAACCAACGGTGTCCGCAAAGAATCTGCGCACAGATTCCGGACACGCTGTGTGGTCGGTAATCGTTGTGAGCCTGTCTGTTCTGACCGTTGCGTTACTGGCATATTTCTACCGACACACCGCTGTCGATCTCGAACTTCGCTGGCGGATCGATCCTTCATCCTCCCACGGATACCTGATTCCGCTTGCTGCGGCGTGGCTGTTTCGACGTCGCTGGTTGCTGACGCCGGGCATCGACCATCAAGGCGTCCCCAGGTCGGAGTTTGCTTGTGGCATCGCGGCGATCGTCACCGGCGTCGTGCTGCATCTCGTCGCGGCGCTGACGACAGCAGTCTCATTGGATGGCGCAGGTCTGGTTCTTCTGGCGTTCGGGCTGCTCTGGTGCTGGGGAGGCCGAACGGCGGCCAGAAACTTCGGGCCTGCGATTCTGTTTCTGATCTTCATGGTGCCTCTGCCTTTTGCCTGGCAGCAACCGGTCGGAGAATTTCTTCAACACTTCGTGAGTGCCACCTCTGAAGCAGCACTCGGTTTGTGTGGCCTGGTTGTTCATCGGGAAGGCTACATTCTGCATCTGCCGGGCCACGTTCTGGAAGTGGCCCAAGGCTGCAGCGGCATTCGGCAAATTACCGTCTTTCTGGGAATCAGCGTCTTCCTCGGGCTGATCGGCGGCAGCCGCTTTCATGCGGCGACAATGCTCGCCTTTTCAACTCCGATCGCCGTTCTGGCCAACACCCTTCGCATCACAATGACCGGTTTGATCACCTGGCACCTCGGCCCCGCATGGGCCACCGGAGTGCTGCACGACCTCGAAGGGTTGATCACCGTCCTGTTCGGCCTGGCCATGCTTTGGTGGCTTTCGAAATTGATCACCAGCCTGCTGTCAGGCGACGAAGCGTCTCCGAAGCTGCCGACTTCCCGCCCAGACGAGGCATCCGGGACGAACGAAAATTCCAAACCTGCAACCACAGGAGCGGTGGCCGCCGTTCAGCCGGACTCTGATCATCAACAGTCTGACGATCAGCAAAGAGCCCTTACGACCGGACTGCCGCTCGCAACGCGTCTGTCGATCATTGTCGGAATCATGCTGTTTGCCGCGGGCGCGGATTCGCTACTGCAAAGGTCCATCGCAGAAGTCGGCGCCGCTCCGGCGACGCCGCTCGTACAGCCGCTCAGCAGTTTTCCGGAAACGATTGGTGACTGGATCGGCACCGACACTCCCGTCGAACGCGATTACTTTCTCTACGGCGACGATCACCTCCATCGAACCTACGTCAATCGTAAGACTCGCCAGGCAGTGGCCGTGTGGATGGTCTACACAACGGACGGCCGCGACCGAGGTCACAACCCGGAAGTCTGCATGAGATCTGCCGGTTGCCAGGAATCTCTCGACAAGAGAACCACCGTTGATCTGCCTGGCGAAGGGGCACCGGCCGAACGTTTTTACTTCCGTCAGCAAAGCGGTCGCGCTGGCGAATGGGTGACCTACTGGTATCACGTGTTTGAACCGTCGATCAACGATCGAATCCAACCTTCCGCGACCGCAAAGCTCGTCGAACGTTTTATGCGAGTTCGCTCCGGGGTAACCGTCGAGTTGTTTTTCCCTGAACAGACTGAAGCCGACGTCGCCGCTGCTGATGAATTTGCAAAGGGCATCGAGTCGAGTCTGACAGAGTTGCTGCCTCCCGACACGCGACGGGATTCACGGCGCAAGTCATTCCTCATGGTCACCGACACGGTGATTCGCGACGCCGAGTGATTTACCTCGCCGACGGCGTGATGAACCTCCAGATTCGCCAGCCTGATCCCGAAGTCTTTCGCCGTTTGCCTCGATGCTCGACCAGAGAACGGGAACTGCTCGCAGTTTGCGCGAGGCAAATCCCCCAACCGCTGAATCCCGCAACGGTTCTTTCAGCGGCAAACTTTTTGTGACCGATACTTTGCTGGTTGAAAGACACTTGGGTTCGTTCCTGCGCGCCGAACTTCTGTCACGATTCACTAGCCAGTAAATCACCATGTCTTCCATTCGATCCACCGTCGGGCTGAACAGCGGAATCGACATCGCTGGGATCACTTCCCAGTTGATCTCGCTTCAACGCGCGCCCGCTCGAGTGATGGAAGCGCGGATCGATGGTTACAAAGGGCTGAAACTGGGCATCGATGCCCTCGAAACAAACGTCCTGCAGATCTCGTCTGCCGTCTCTGCTTTGAAGCTGCCGACAACGTTTCAAGCCGTTTCTGTTACGAATTCTGACACAAGTCAGTTGACGGTTTCGGCCAATTCAGACGCGACACTTGGTTCGTACGCTTTTCAAACATTGAGACTGGCCACGGCGGAACAGCGAACATCCAAAGGGTTTGCGAATTCTGACCAGCAGAAAATCGGAGCCGGGTCGCTCACGTTTTCGCAGGGCGGAAAGCTCGCCACCTCGACTCGTCTCGACACGTTTAATGGCGGGGACGCCGTGCAGCGAGGCTCGATCAAAATTACCGACCGCTCCGGCACGTCAGCCACCATCGATCTGACCAAGGCGTACACGATCGACGATGTCCTGGCCGCGATCAACGACGAAAACAGCCTGTCGGTAACCGCCAGCACGTCCGGCGGCCAGATCATTCTCAACGACTCGTCGGGCAGCACGACATCGAATCTGATCGTGGAAGAAGTCGGCAACGGCACAACGGCCGCAGACCTGGGCATTCAACAATCGGTCGCGGCTACGACTCTCTCCGGCAGCGAAGTTTACTACCTGACGGAAGATTTCACGCTCGACCAGCTCAACGATGGTAACGGCGTGTTTCAGTTCGACGGCGCAGACGACCTCAGGTTCACAACAACTGACGGCACGCAGATCGACGTGAATCTTGACGACGTCTTCAATCTCGGCGAACTGGTCAGTGCCGTCAACGACGACGAAGCGAACGCTGGCAAGCTCACTGCGGCACTTTCAAACGGACGGCTCGTTCTGACGGACAACGCAGGCGGAGGCGGTACGCTGACCGTCCAAGATATAAACAGTGGAAACTCAGTCGAAGCTCTTGGCTTCGACAACGCCGCGGTTGGCAACACGCTGACCGGCGATCGATTGCTGGCCGGACTCAGTTCAAAGTTGATTCGCAACCTGAACGGCGGTCAGGGAATCACAACGCCTGGCACCATCACGGTGACCGACCGGTCGGGACTTACGGCAACTCTTGACTTCAGCACCGCCGAATCACTGGATGAAATTCTTACTGCGATTAACGGAGCCGTTGACGACACAACGAGCGACGCATTGTCACTGACCGCGCGGTACAACAGTCTTGGAACCGGTATCGAAGTTGTTGACTCATCCGGCGCGACCGCCAGCAACCTGATCATTGCTGACGTTGGTGGTGGCTCCGTGGCAGCCGATCTTGGCTTGACGGTCGATGCCGCGCAGACGTCGGTCGACTCAGGTTCGCTCAGCGTTCGTCGAGTCGGTTCCCAAACTTTGTTGACCGACTTCACCGCCGATGGAGAAGCCGTCGACTCCGGATCGTTCCTGATCACCGACTCCGCAGGAAACCAGGAATCGATTTCAATTTCAGGTTCATCGACAACGATCGGCGACGTCCTGCAGCGAATCAATGCGGCGTCCATCGTTCAGGTGACCGCCCGCCTGAACGACACCGGCGACGGGTTCGTTATCGAGGATACCGCGGCAGGAGCAGGCACGCTGGCCATCGAAGAGGTTGGTGGCACGACGGCAGCCGATCTGAGGATTCTCGGTTCGGGAGTTGTCGGCGGCAGCGGAAATCAGGAGATCTCTGCTCAGGACCAGACAGTCATCACCATCGACGCCGACGACACGCTGGACACATTGATCACCAAAATCAACGACGCCACGCTGGGCGTGAGCGCCGGCGTTATCAACGACGGATCGGCGTTCAATTCGTTTCGACTTTCGTTGACGTCAGACAACTCCGGTTCCGATGGTCAATTCACCATCGACTCGGGAAACCTGAACCTCGGCTTCACAATCGCCTCGGAGGCTAAGGACGCGTTGCTTCAGGTTGGCTCAAATCCGGCGACGTCGTTTCTGATTGCGTCAAGCACCAACCAGTTTCGTGACGTCGCGACAGGCGTCAGTATCTCTGCCAGTGAAGTCGGAACCAGCGCCGCAAATGTCGAAATTACTCGCGACAACTCACGAGCCCGCAACGCTCTGAAATCGCTGGTCAGCGCATTCAACTCGTACATCACCACGACTGACACACTGACGAAGTTCGACGAAGACCCGACCAAGCGAGGCCTCCTGCAAGGGCAGGGGATTGTTCTGCGAGTGACTACTCGACTGACCAATCTGGTCAACAAGAGCTACTTCGGAACCAACGACACGTTGCAGAGCCTGGCGAATCTCGGCATCAGAACCACGGACGGTGGAAAGTTGAAGTTCGACGAATCGGTCTTTGACGACGTCATCGAAGCGACACCCGACGCCGTGCAAACGTTCTTTCGCGACGAAAACAATGGTGTCGCGAAGAAGTTTGAGACCACACTGGAAACTCTGACTGACAGCTTTACCGGCACGTTCACAAACGAAAAGAACGGTCTGCAGAATTCGATCAACACACTGGAAGCGAGAGTGGAACAGATCGACGAAATCCTGGCCATCCGTCAGGAACGACTGCTGCGGCAGTTCATTCAGATGGAAGAAATCATCGGCCAACTTCAATCGCAAGGCAGCGCGCTCACCGCGTTATTGGGGACCGGCTCATCGGGCACGTAATCACGCTCGGCAACCTGGAACAGTGGGCGATCTCAGAACACTACTCGCTGCAAGTCCCGCCGCATGATGGAGTGTCGTCCGAAGTTGCCTCGTCTGACGTTGGCTCTTTCTTGTCGTGAATCTGGACTTCGATCATGCCGGCTTCGACGCGGACCGGATAGCAGTCCGTTTTGATCTTTGGATTGTCAAGCCACGTGCCGTCTTTCACGCTGAACCGCCAGGCGTGCCACGGACAACTGACCGCGTGATCTTCGACGTAGCCGCTGGCCAGCGACGCTCCCATGTGAGGGCAGAAATCGTTCATCGCGAAGTATTCGCCATCGAGCAGGTAGATGCCGACCATTCGGCCCTCAACGGCAAATGAGCGACCTTCGCCTTCGGGAACGGCTCCCTCTTTGGCAACTTTGAAGAAGTTCGACATTCCGTAATTCCGTCATTCGGTTTGAGCGTTCGACAGCCAGTAAGCAGTGCAGATTCAGGACTCTTCGTGAGCCGACCTGCCGTCCGTAAGTTCCGCGACGTCCGACGAGTCCGATCCTTTACCCTTTCGCAGATACCAGAGCGGATCGCCCGGGTGCTGTTCGGGCAACGGTTCGCGAGTGAGCATTCGAATTCGCCGTGCCCACAACGCAACAAGAATAATCAGCACGAGAAACACGATGCAGATCAGGCTGAGCACGAGCAATCCTGCCATCGCCGACTTGCGTGCCGACTCACGCAACCGTTCCGTTTCCTGTCCATCGGTCAGGCGCCGCGCTGCGTCAGCGACCTCGGTGGATTCCGGATCGGCTTCGTTCGACGGATCGGTTTGCATATCCGCCGGTTCATCCGCCCCATCAGCGGGCTGCCTCGCCACTGCCTTGTCAGGGCTTTCGTCCTGAGCGACGACGGAGCCTTCGAACCGAAGAACGACAACAGCCGTCAGCAGAACAGCGACCAGCGCTCGCGATCGATAACTTTGTCGAAACATTATTCGTCCTCGACAGCCCGCCGAGTTTCTTCGGAACCTGACTCTGTACGCGATAGTTTGCCGTCCAGCTTACTCTGGTGCCGTACCTGGCGGAGTACAAAGTTCGATTGCATGGCCATCCGGGTCCGTGACGTAAATCTGGTACGCACCGTCAGGACGAGTCCTTCGTTCCTCGTACGGAATGTTGTTCTCACGAAAATAGTTTTCCCACTCGTCCATGCTGTCGATCATCAAGGCGTAGTGGTTACCTCGACTGTGCGAGTTCGTGTCGACATCGCGGCCGCCGATCAGGTGCAATTCCTGAACTTCGCCGAGCAAATACCACGCTCCCGGAAACTTGAACGCCGGCCGCGGAATTTTCTTCAATTGAAGAACGTTTCCGTAGAACTCGCAACTTTTGTCGACGTCTTTGACGTGTAACGCAACGTGGTTCAGTTCAAGAAATTTCATGACGATTCCATGCTCGTGAATTTCAGACCCGCAACCAGCGGGGTAACCTGGAGTTTCAGCGCGGCCGAAGCAGCCGCAAAGCTATTTTAGAGGCATCGCCGGTTTCCCGCACCCGATGAATTTTCAGCGAGGAGCGACCGCTTGAGCGGCCCGCTGAATTTTCTCCAGTGTGGCTCGCGCCGCTTCGGATACCGTCTTGTTCCGGTCGGACAGGCAGTTCTGGATGGCTGCCGCAGCCGGTTCCGCATGAGCTGCGAGCTGTCCGAGTGTCTCCAACGTGGCCAGTTTCAGACCGTCGTCCTGTGAAGAAAGGTTGTCGGCGAGCAATGGTAAATCGCCCTTAATCGACGCGCCCATTTGAGCCAGCGCGCCAACAACGGACTGCACCACGGAAGGCTGCGGATCTTTCAACGACGCGATCAACGCCGGCGCGGTTTTGCTCGCCAGAGGACCGATGGCTCCCAGAGCCTTCGCTGCCGCTTCGCGGAGTTCCTTGTCGGGAGACTCAAGCAGAGCGACGATTCCATCCACATGGGCGGCGGCAGCGGCACCTATTTGTCCCAGCGACTTTCCCGCCGCAAGCTGAACCGCCTGATACTTGTCAGAAAGAAGTTGGACTAACCCAGCAGCGCCTTCGTCGGCAGCAGCGCCGATTTTTCCAACAGCTTCGGCCGCCGACCGACGAACACTTCCGCGGCTATCGACCAGCAGGTTCAACAACCGACGTACGGTCGCGCGTTCGGTGCATCCAACCAGACCTGCCGCCTGTGCCGCCGCGACGCGGACTCCCCAGTCACGATCATCAAGACACCTCGCGATTCCTTCTTCGGCCTCTCGCGACGCCGGGCCGATGCCACCCAGAGCCTCCATCACTGCCTGACGAAGATCGCGTGATGAGTGCTCGACATAGCGACTCAACGGAACGACCGCTTTCTCTGCATCTGCTCCCATTTTCCCAAGAGCCTGCGCTGTCGCGACCTGGACGCCGCCGTCGTCATGCTCGAGCTGTTCGATCAGCGTTGGTACGAACACACGAGTAATCGGACCGATCTTTCCCACCGCGTTGCTGGCAGCTTCTCGAACCGCTTTTTCGTGATGCCCGACCAGACCCATCAACTGCGGCACGACAGACTTTGCAGCCGGCCCGATTCGGCCAAGTGCCGTCGCCGCGGCAGCCGCCTCTTTAATATGGTCCGAGCTAAGATGACCAGCCACTCGCTCAACGCAGTCAGCTGCACCGGAACCAACCGCTCCGATGGCAGTCAACACGGCCACTCGCAATTCGAGAACGGACGATCCCAACTGTTGTGTCAAGAGCTGAAGAGCTGGTGCGGCGTCGGGACCGACCAGCGCCAGCGCCTTTGCAGCTGTCCGTTGAGCAGGCGGGATCGGTTGAGCCAGCTGCCGCATCGCCGGTTCTACGATGATTCCGCCGAGCGATTTGATCGCTGCCTGGACGTCGCTCTGGATAATTGGATCAGGTGTTCCAAACAGTTTGAGCAACTGCTGAGCAGCCGATGTCGATCTCGAGTTGCCCAGCTTTTTAACGGCCTGAACGCGGACGTTCGGCGGCAGAAATTTCGCACCGGCTACCAGCCCGAATATTAAATTCATCAAACGCTCCCCGTGTGGCCCAAAGTGCGACTCACTGACCGCTGAAAAACGAGAATCCAGCAACATGAACCGGAAACTCGAAGCATCGCTGGCAGAAAGTGCATCATCAAGGATGCCGAACCGGCGTCAGCATCGCAACGGTGCCAACACCGCTGGACAATCCGGACCGGATTCATAATTCTGTGCCGTTCCGTTTGTTTTTTCGCAACTTTCCAACGTTTCACGTGGTCCAACACGCGGCCTGATCGGCAGAAAACCTGTTCAAAATCAGGCAGATGGACCTCAACACAGTTGGCGGAACACCATTAAACAGGCTTCAAAACTGTTTAAGATGGAAAGCCAGCGGGCCCGAAGTCGATCGGTCAGAATTTCGATCAACAGGTTGCGAAATGCTCGCAGCAGACTTCAAGACTGTACGATCTGAGGAAACCAGTCATGCCCACTTGGACCGGAGGTTCCTGCCCCGATTGCGGACAGGACATGCCTGCCAATTTGATCCACTGTCAGTTCTGTAGAGCATTGCTGAACCCGGACCTGTATCGGAGCGACGTAGAAGTTCCGGCGTTCTTTGAGCTAAAGGAGATCGGCAACGTGATCGACGTCGAAGTTGCGGGATACTACCTGGTCTGCCCTCACTGCACCGAGGAGTTGCGTATCAACCGCAAATACGCCGGCGTCGGAGTCGCCTGTAAACACTGCAGCGGCCAGTTCAAGATCGACCTCGCCAGCCCCCGCATCAAAACGAAAGCGTTCTACGCCGCGTGCGGACATTGCGACAAAGAACTGCGAGTCGCTCCAAAATACCTCGGCATGAAAGTCGCCTGCAAATTCTGCGAAGGCCACGTCCGCGTCCAGACGAGTTCTGAGAGCGTTCGCTGAAAGCCGGAGTGCGGCTGAGCGATTCTTTCGTTCGTCGCGTTTGTGCCGCAAACTCTTTCCTGAGTGCTCTGCCACTTACTCGGAAAGAACGGAACGCAGAGGCCACTGAGGCGAGCAGAGGAAAGGAGAACTCTCCGTTCTCTCTGCGGCTTTTTCCGCTCCGAACTCTGCGTTCAAAATGACAGCATGGCCACGACACTTTTTAGTGATTACTGCGCAGCAGTCTGAAGATGGTGCCGCCCGATCCCCTCTCGACACATCAGATCAGACGTCGAAACCGGATCGAGTAAACGTCGCCGTTCTGAATCACAAATCGAATTCGAATCGTTTTTCCCGACAACTTCGCGACGCTGTCGGTCGTTTTCCAAAGAACGGTTTGCTCGATCGAGTCGCCGGTCAGTGACTGGCAGCTCGCCAGCTCGAAGCCGGGAATGGGTTCGCCGCTCTCATCCTGCAGTTCGACTTTGACGCTGCCGCCTTTCTTTGTGGCGAAGTTAAGAACGAGCTGTTCCCCCAGGAAAGCCAAAGGCTTAGTCACCAACTCGCCGCCTTCGACTCCAGCCTGGACCGAAACAAAACCATCGACGCGGTAGGTAAAGCGGCGCAGCCGACTGTCAGGGCCTTCGTAGTAGGCCTCGCTGCCGTACACGGCGAGTTCCCGATCGTTGCCTTTCAGCGAAACCAAAGCGTTGGCCATGTAGTTGCTCCGGTTGCCGTCTCGTTCTTTTGGAGCGTCCGTCGGGATGACCGCTTTGTTCCACCGCTGAAAGTTCAACCCGTCGCGGCTGGACATGAAGATCGGTTCAACCTGACTGTCGCTCGGACGGTACCGGGTGGGGAACCCGACCTTGATATGCGGAGCCCGTTCGTAAGGTCGAATCGCGTTTGTGTAGAGATGCTCGTCCGGAGTCCCCGCCGGATACTTCAGCAGAACGGGCTTCTTCCAGTTCACAAAGTCGGACGAAGTACACGTCATGATGGTTCGAACTTTGTTGGTGAAAGTCCGGTGGTAATCGACGTAATGCTTCTCCACCGGATCCCAGAACGCGAGATTCTGCGAATCGAAATAACCATCGGTGATGACCGGCTCATTCTTCGTCAGCGACCAGTGAATCCCGTCCGCCGAGTGAAAAACGTAAAGCCCTTTCTTACCGACGGGCCGTCCACGCGAAATACCTTTGTAGCGGGCTTCCGGCGGGCAGTTGGGATTGTCATCCCGAAACGCGACGAAGCAGTGAGTCCCCAGTCCTTCCAGAATGATGTTGTTCTCTTTCGAACCGTCCCACTCGACGAGGCCCAGCTTCGGCTTCGTGAAATGAATCCCGTCGCGACTTTCAGCGTAACAGGTAACTTCCGGATGCTGAGTCTTCCCGGTCTTCACATCACCGTGCGAGCCTCGGTAGTACATCCGATAAACATCGCCGTCGCGGAAAATCGAGTAGTACGCGCAGGTGTTGCCTTCCCACGGCTCGCCGGTCACCAGCACCACCTCGCGAGGCTTTGGCTGATGCACAAACTGCCGAGCATCGCCCTTCAGCTCGTCAATGAGAAAGTCATCAACGAACAGCTCCAGCCTCGACCCAATATCGATCGGTCCTTCAGCCGCCAGCTTCGCCGAGGGCAAACAAAAAACGACCGCAGCCGCAACAAACGAAAGAGAAAACCGCATATCAGACTCCTGACTGGAACCGGTGGATCAGTCTCTGATCGTAAGCGCAACCCCTGCCGACAAGCAAAGCGTTTGGAAGCGATACAGTAACCGCCGTGTTCGAGACGTTCAGCAGTGACGCCGAGTTTCGCCGCGTGCGAGCTCTTGCCTTCGCAGATCTGAACTGCAACGTCGGCGAAAGGCTCGACTCTGATTGAAAGCCGCGTACCGGAGATCTTCGCAACGCGAGTTTACAGCTCAGCCGCCGCCAACCGAGTCGAACGCGCCGAAGATTCGCTGATGATAATCTCAGCGTAAGCCTTCCATCCATCAACAAGAAACTGGTCCTCGGCGTTCACCTGCGCGATGGAAAGACTGAATGCGCAGACGGCGACCGCAATTCGAAGTCGTTTCAGGGCGACGTCTCGGGGGCATCGGCTGACGGTTCCTTCCTTCAAATCCGCCAACAAGTCAGGGGGAGGATGAAAAAGAGACCTGCCTTGGTTGGCCTCAAAGTTCGAGTTATCGACAAGAATGGAAACAATGAGTCCTACCCCTAAGATCCGATTCCGAGGAAGTGCTCAATGCAAGCGGAAATGGCAATCGACTTCAAATCGACAGCCTGCGGTTCCGGGACGAAACGAATCTGTTTGGCGGCGGCGAAGCGGGCTGATTTCAGACGTGACCAGACTAACACTCCGTTGAGAGAATTTTCCGCATTCAGCCAACAGCTTCGGCAATTCTTCAGCGTCGCCGCGACTTGTTCCAAGCCGGACGACGACGTCTGCCTCTTTGCTAACGGTTTGCCCTAGCATTCGCCACATATCCGCGATAAACGTCCAATACTTGGCAGCGTCACCGTGTCGATCATCTCGGGACACTCTGCCCTGTGTCGGGTGCGGTGGGCCACCCAAAAACCAAAGTCGAAGCCATTGGTCCTCTTCGAAGTTGGTCACATCGAAGTAGGGGGGGGATGTAATGACACAACCAATCTTCCGGCGTTTGCCCAGTGTGATCGGGAGATTCCTCATGTCTTCGTTCACGATTTCAGCATGGCCGCCTGGCAAGGCACTCTCATAACGAAATGTGATCATCTTCCGTGCGAGTTCAAAAGCATCACGTCTTGGAGCTGTGAACCCATGCTTTATCCAGTATCTCACTGAGTAGCCAGGTTTCGTGCTAATCGTTCTTGGCATCTGGTTACTGAGATAGGACGGTGACTTGTTGCTTTCGCCATGCAAACATCCAAGCAACAAGGCGGCGATCATGCAGTCCGAGGGATTTCGCCGCCACTCAAGATGTTGGCGGAGAAAGAGCACCTGCCGAAGTGTCAGCGGAGAAAACGCAACGCGAAAAAACTCAGGCAATCGACGTCGTGAGGCTTCCCACTCATCGGGATTAAACTGCGACTCCAATTGTGTGACGCGACGTCGGACGGCCGCCGCCGAAATTCGACGAGTCTTAGCACGCGAGATGCAGTATGCAACGGGATTGACGTCACATCCGATTGCCCGACGGCCCATCAGGAGCGATTGAAAAGGCGTCGTTCCGCGACCACAGAACGGATCAAGCACGACCTGCGATGGCTTTGTGAGCCGTTCAACCCATGTTTCGACAAATGACTCAGGAAACATTGCGAAGTAGGGGCAAAGCGAATGAAACCTGTTTCTTTTGGGTTCTCCTGCCATCGCTATGCCCTCAATTGCTGGATGACATGCGACGACCAATTCTTGCACTGATCACGAAGTTCACCGTCAAGTGTTCCGGTGAGTTGAGTTGTCCGACAACGGTCAAACACTACCCCAGCATTAATAGTCACATGACTCCACTGCCGATCTTCCACGCAGTGTGGCAGAAAGAACATTCGAACGGGTTGCGGATGGAAGCGATCATTTAGCCACTCGCTCGCGAACGTCTCAGGTTGCAATTCCTGCAGCTTGTCACGCCAATGCTTTCCTGTAGCACACTGCCCAAAGCCGATAACTTTTCCTTCGCGATCGTCGGGAAATGATCGCCAGACCACAACGTCGAGATGTGAATCCTGCTGTTCACCCATCAAGGCAGCACCGTGCTTCACCGTTCCGCAATTGAGTTCACGGCAAAGATTGTTGAGGGCCGTTTCGAATCCTGTGCGGTCGGGACGTGGGAGCCCGAATCGAAAGTGGCGGGCATTATTGGTCTCCCCACCAAAATACGAGGTACCCGCGGCCGAACTGAGGTGTTCGAAAATCCTTTCTCCAAATGTTCCTGTTGGTCCTGCAGTCCTGCCAAAGTGACTCAGAAGTAGTTGGAAAACGTAGCTCGACGCTTCCGGAGACTTCTTTAATGAAATCGAACCTGTAGAAACTTCGAACGGATAGAGTCCGTCATCTCCCCCGCACCATTGATGCCGTCGTTCGATTTCAGCCCACGTGCGATCGGCAACTTCGTAGCTCAAATCACCAGCGGCGTCCTCGTCGTCTGTCTCATCAGATTCCATCACGTCCGTCGTACCTGAAATGTGGATCTGCGTCGCAAGCTCTTCGTAAGAGCACGACCCGTTTTGCGATGCGATTGCCTCAAGCTCGATCCAATCAGCATGTTCGATCGAATCACTGCCGGCAGCGGGAACGTCGTAGACTAATGACATTAACGACGCTTCCTTCCCTTCGACTGCATCGCTTCCATTGAGTCCAAGAGGGATGATGCAAGGTTGTAGATTGACTTGGCTGTAGTTAGCTGATCCGACTTGATGTCGAATCCCGTATGAACTTTCCCGGCCGCCTGCTCTAAGTGAATTTTCGACTGGATCAGTGCCTCTCGAAATCGACGATCATCGCCGATGCTGGCGTCGAACGCCAAATCAAGAGGTAGCCCGGATGTTAGTGCATCTCGGCCGCGTTCCGTTTGCAGTGCCTCGTCGAGCCGTCTCAGGTCGGGATTCTGACTCTTGATTAATGATTGCTTGCCATTTTCTTTGCTGCCGAAGAGCCATATACACAATTGTCCCAGATGTCTTTTGTTTGCCGGTCCACGAACTGGCGTAGGCTTGTAACTCGTCTCTTCCTTGAGCCCGAGGAACTGCTGAAATCCGGGATACCCAAGGCCGGTATACAGGTGCGAAAAGAACAATCGTTTGTTTGCCCGATCATCAAGATCATACAACCCATCTTTTTCGGCCTGCTGAAGAACCATGAGCCCACGGTATAGCCGCCGAACGGTCGTGTGAGTGTCACCTATGAGTCGCGGAATATCTTCAAGACGCACATCG
>CALDJX010000210.1 GCA_937899075.1 uncultured Planctomyces sp.
GAGGTGTCGGATCACGAGCGGGCACTGCAGACTTGCCTGAACCAGTTCTCCCTAGGAGTCTGTCCGCTTACTTGACGCAACTCACATGAATAAAATGTCGGGAAGGTTTCAGAATCGGTTGAGGTTGCTTGAGGACTGGGAACTTCAGAGTCGGGAATGGGGGAAGGTTCTGGAATGCTTTCTCGCGACTCCGGGCGATGTGTTGTAGATTCCGTCGTCGCGTTCGTGCCTTCGCTCCCCGCTCAACTGACCGCAAACGCGCCGCTGCGGAATATCTTCAGGAGATTGTGGGTCAGGCACACTAGTTTCCACTCCCCCTGCATGTTCTCAAGGCCACGGAGCAGGAACTGGCGAAACCCGCGGCAGTGTTTGATCTGACCGAACGGTGGTTCGACGATTGCTTTCCGACGGGCGTACTCCGCCTGACCCTGCTTCGTTCTCAGCTTGCGGGCCATCTTCTGTTTCGCCGTCAGGTCTTTCGGCGGACGACCTTTCGGAGCGGGTGCGACACGTTCGTGATGCTTCAGCCGACCGGTTGCTATGTAGGCCTCGGAGATCCGATCCGTCTCGTCCAGAAACGCCACGTTGTCTTCGCTGAAATAACCCGCATCGGCTGTGAATGCCCGGATCGAATCATTCACGCCGGCCGCATCCAGATTCTCCAGAGTTTGTTCTACCATCGGCTCCACCTGACGCATGTCGTTGGCCTGATCAGTCACATCTGCCGACACGATGATCTGATCCGCGTTCGTCACCGCCTGAGCGTTGCCACATTGGTCGAAGCCCTTATTAGAAGTTTTCATGATCTTCGATTCGGGATCGGTGAAGTTCCACTGGGCCTTCGGTTTCGGCACGACGTCGTCGGGGATTGTGCGAGGTGTCCGGCCCTCGGATTCCAGCCTGGCCACGTGAGCGGCGGCCTTCTGCCGAGCCCGCTCTTCCAGAGCCGCTTTTGCTTCGCGAATCTTCTCCAGACGTTGTTCGCGACGAGCCAGTTCGTCGGGCAACTCGTCACCTCGATCATCGCCATGCTGAACATCTTCGGCGTCATCGGTCGCCTGAGCCTGCTGCAGCAGTTCCGCGATCTCTTTCTCCAGACGTTCTTCCTCACTCGTCATGCGGTCGTAACTCATCGCCTTGTGACGCGACGCGTTCGCTTTCACTTTCGTGCCGTCCAATGCCAGCCGACCCACCTTCAGCAGACCGGCCTCACGACACAGCAGCAGCACCTCGATGAACAACGGCTGCATGTGCTCCAGATGCCGACGACGGAACTCGCTGATCCGACGAAAGTCCGGAATGTCCTCGCCCACGATCACCCGAAACGCCACATCAGTCTCGCAACGCTGCATGATCTTCCGCGACGAAAACACACCCACGCAGTAAGCATACAACAGCAGCACCAGCATCATTCGCGGGTGATAAGGAGGTTGACCGCCTTTGTCGCTGTCATACGTTTCCGTAATCGAAGAAAGGTCCATCTGAGTCGACACATCCAGCAGGAAGTAGATCAGATGATTCTCCGGCAGCCAGTCCCGGGGACAAGGCGGAAACAGCAGCGACTGGTCCGGAGACCACTTGCGAAACGTACGACTCATCCCTGAACCTCGTCGTCAAAGCCACCAATCCGGAAATGAAACTCACCGACCGCAATGTCTACGACATTCCCGTCGTAAAAACCAGGTCAGTTGAGGTAACCGGACACGCTCCTAGCAGCGTGTCCGGATACTCATTTCGACCTGGTTTTCGTTGGTGAGATGTCGTATTCCGGCTTCTGTTGACGTTGCGTTTTATTTTTGTCTGGACTTTGTGTGAGTTTCACGGATGACTCGTAAGTTTCGCGACTGGCAGCCGGATGCAAGCTGGCTGTTTCCTCCATCGCCTCGCGACTGGCTGCCGGAGGATCATCCAGTTTATTTTCTGCTGGATGTCACGACGAGGATCGACATCTCGCCGATCATTAACGACTACGCCAGTGCGAAGGGTGGTCAGCCTCCCTTTCATCCGCAAATGATGCTCGTCCTGTTGCTGTATGCGTACAGCGACGGCATGTTTTCTTCGCGGAAGATCATGCAGCGGTGTGTCACCGACGCCGCTTTTCGAGTCATCGTGGGAAAAGACATTCCGGACTTCCGCCGCATCGCTGAGTTTCGAGCTCGGCATCTGAAACATCTGCCGGCGTTGTTTCTGGAAGTGCTGGTGCTGTGTCGCGATGCCGGACTGCTGAAGGTCGGGCGGTTGTCACTGGACGGCACGAAGGTGAAAGCGAACGCATCGCGGAACAAGGCGATGAGCTACGATCGGATGGAGCCGGAAGCCGAACGACTGCAGCAGGAAATTGAAGCGCTGCTGACTCAGGCCGACGACGCGGACATTGTTGATGACAATCAGTTCGGCGACCTGTCGGGAGATGAAATTCCCGAAGAACTCATACGCCGCGAAAGTCGACTGGCGAAGATTCTGGAAGCGAAAGCTGCTTTGGAAGAAGCGGCTCGGCAGAAAACTCAGGACCACGTTGATCAGATGGAAGCCGAAGGTCGCAAGCATCGTACCAACCCCGATGAAGCGGTTCCTGATCCGAAAGCTCAGCGGAACTTCACGGACCCCGAATCGAAGATTATGAAGACCTCGAACAAAGGCTTCGATCAGTGCGGGAACGCGCAGGCGGTTGCCAACGAGCAGCAGATCATCCTCGCCGCGGACGTGACAAATCAGGCGAATGATGTTCGTCAGGCGGTGCCGATGGTCGATCAGGCGATTCTGAATCTCGACGAAGCGGGCGTCACAGAAAACGTTGGCGCGTTCACGGCCGACGCCGGCTACTTCAGCGAGGAGAACATGGTCGCTCTGGATTCGAATCGCCGCATCGATAACACGTTCATCGCGACCGGTCGTCAGAAGCACAACGACAAAGTTCCGGAAGCACCCAAAGGCCGACCGCCGAAAGACCTGACCGCCAAACAGAAAATGGCTCGTCGAAACCGGACGAAGAAAGGGCGAGCTGAATACGCTCGCCGGAAGGTGATCATCGAACCGGTGTTCGGCCAAATCAAGGAGGGGCTTGGGTTTCGCAATTTCCTCCTGCGAGGCCTCAAGAAGATGCAGGGGGAATGGAATCTGGTGTGCCTGACTCACAACTTGCTGAAGTTATTCAGAAGCGGTGCGCTGACAGCAATCTGAGAAGTGTCAGATCGAGCAATCTGCGCCGAAATCAGCCCGCCTTGAATCCCCCGAAGCCGTCTGGTCTCTCTATCTTCCGATCTCATGCTCAGGAAAATTCATCGCGCCAACCGACGGCCAGAATTTTCGTTTTCCTGCCCGCTCCGGCCACCGCCCAGAAACACTTCCCGGACACGCTGCTAGTGCCGGTTCCGCATGGTGAGCGGTCATATTCGCCGCCTGGGCAGAGCACGAAACTTCGCGAATCCGCTTTGCCTTGGTGGCTCGGCTCTCCGAACAGCTCAACGTGGTCAATCTTTCCGCCGTCGCTGCCAGTGATCTGCTGATCGACCAGCGCCGCCATGATTCTCCGGGATCGTGTGAGTAATTCGTCGATATTCGTCAGGGCAACATCCTCATCACCAACAAGGAAGAACCAGTTCCCGCCCCAGGCAATGTCGCCAGTGATTGTTCCTTCGTTCGGAACATCGATCTCAACGTTCTGCCGGTGTCGACAGCTGATCACGTTGTTAATCGAAACGGTTCGGTCGTCGTGCAGAATCGCTGAGACCACACCGACCGAAGTTTCAAAGCGATGTTCACCAGCGGTGATTCGCCCCAGGAAAGCCAACGTCTCGACAACTCCAATCAATCCGTGGCCGCACATCCCGAGATATCCGAAGTTGTTAAAAAAGATGACGCCAGCCGCACATGCCGGATCGCACGGTTGCTGAAGAAGGGCCCCCACCAGCCAGTCGTATCCGCGAGGCTCAAGAATCAAAGCCTGCCGCAACCAGTCGTGCTCGGCCTTCATGATCTCAAGACGCCCGACCATCGAGCCATTCCCAAGATCAGGCGTCCCGCTGTGAACCACGCGGGTCGGCTCGCCGCCCGTGTGAGAGTCGATGTATTCGATCTGAGTCACAAGATGTCCAATTCCTCAACATTTCTTCAACGGGCTGCCAGGCCCGGAGCATAAGATGACTGCGTTCGTTACAGGCCTCGTTCTTCAATTTCTTTGAGCTTTTTGTAGAGCGTGCCGCGGCCGATTCCAAGGAGTTTGCAGGCCTGGCTTTTGTTGCCGCCGCATTGGGCAAGGACGGCTTTGATGTGGCGTAGTTCGGCGTCGGCGAGATTTGTGCCAGCAGCTTGTGGCGGCTGTGGAGCGTTTGTCGCGGAGGCTGGTGACTGAGCTTGGCTGCTTGCGATGGGCGAGGTCGAGAGTCGCAGGCCGAGGTCGTCGGGTTGGACTTCCTGGTCGAAGCCGAGGACGGCGGCGCGTTCGATCGCGTTTCTTAATTCTCGAACGTTGCCTGGCCAGGAGTGCTGCATCAGAGCGTCGGCTGCTGCCGCGGAGAGGCGGACGGGGCCTCGGCCGGTTTTCTTATGAAAATGCTGCAGGAAGTTTCCGGCAAGTAGCAGGATGTCGTCGCCGCGGTCGCGGAGGGGCGGGATTTGTAGCTCGATGACTCGCAGGCGGAAGTAAAGGTCGTCGCGGAAGCGGCCGTCGGTGATCAGGTCGGGCAGTGTGCGGTGCGTGGCGGCAATGATGCGGACGTCGGTCTGGATTCTGTCGGTACCGCCTAGCCGCTCGAACGGATGGCCCTCCAGAATTCTGAGTAACTTTGCCTGGCAGTTGAGACTCATTTCGCCGATCTCGTCCAGGAAGATCGTGCCGCGGTGCGCGCGTTCGAACTGTCCGAGATGTTGTTTTGCAGCGCCGGTGAACGCTCCTTTTTCATGACCGAAGAGTTCGCTTTCAAGTAACGCCTCGTTGAATGCCGCACAGTTGACGGCGACGTACGGGCCGGTTGATCTCAGACTCGAATCGTGAATCATCCGCGTCACGAGTTCTTTGCCCGTGCCGCTTTCTCCGGAGACGAGTACCGTCGATTCGGTCGGAGCAACTCGGCTGACGAGTTCAAGCAGCCGTGTGATGGCCGGGCTTTCTCCAATGATGCGGTTCGTGCCGGAGACTTCACTGCGAAGTTGCACGTTGGCCTGTTCGAGGCGTTCGCGATGTTCCAGGTTTTCCAGGGCCAAACCGGCTTGCCGCGCGACGGCGATGCAGAGTTCGAGGTTGGACTGTTTAAGCGGCTCGACAAGGCTGTTGCGCAGAACTTCGATCGCGCCGCGGCAACTGGTTCGTTGAGGAATCGGGACACAGATTGCCGAACCTGGTGCCTGATCGACGACGGTTGATTCCATTGAGTCGTCTTCCTTCCCGGGCTGTTCAACGAGCAGCGCTTCCTGCTGGTCCATCGCCAGGCTGGCCAGCGGCGATGGGACTTCGTGAGTGCCGGCTGGTTTTGCACCGTACCGACGCAGCCGACCATCAATACCGGTCAGCCAGATGACGATCGCGTCTGCCTTGGTGCCCGCCTTCAACGCCTTGACGACGGTTGTGAGCATGGATTCGATGCTGTCTTTTTCGTGCAGTTCTCCGGCGAGGCGGCAGAGAATGGCCGCGTTGCGGATTGAATCGGGACTGCCTTTTCCTTTGAGCTGCCCGACGACGGCGTCTTTCTGTTCGGAGTCGGGAACTCGCGCGACGAACGTGGTCGATTCGAGCAGCGCCGGTTGCCAGCCCGAGCCGGAGACCTCTTCTCCCTGCTGAATGAAGACGAACAATCGGTCGCCGATGCGGATGGCGTCTCCCGGTTGCAGGACTTCCTGATCGATCTTTCTCGAATTCAGATAGGTGCCGTTGCGGCTGGCGCAGTCTTCGACTCGCCAGCAATTTCCGTCGAACCACAGCCGACAATGCAGCCGCGAACACATGTGGTCGTCAATGGGAAAGTCTCGCGCGGGGTCTCTACCGAGCGTCACCGGCGGAGCGTTCACGTCAAGCGGCAGACTGTTTCCCGGCGACGTTCCGTTGAGTTGGACCAGTGCGAAAGACATCTTGTTCTCAGGTTTGATCAGGAATCGAAGTCTCTGATACAGTCACCGTTCAGTTGTACGGAGTGTCCTGTTGCAGGGCGCTTTTCGCAATCGGAAACGTCCTGCTCCAGGGCGCATTTTCGATTGTCGTGTCTCCGCAAACAAATTTAGGAAATTATAAAGGCTTATTTAGAAGTAACTTGCGTCGTAGTTCGACGGCTGGAATCCGTTGCGGCACCTTTCATGCTTTAGAGGAAATGTCAGACGGGACCAACGGGCCAGACACGAGCCCGCCGGGACCCAGTTTTCACTTCTTCCCGAGGAGCTCGATCATGTCACTTCGCCAGTCCGTCCGGAAAAACATCCTGAAACAACTTTCACGACGCACCCGTCGTCGACGTCCGACAGCTTCCGCCGCTATGGAACATCTGGAACAGCGAGCGTTGCTGTCCGCCGTTTCTGGAGCGATCGCCAGCGACCCCATGCAGACTGATGCGGTGCCGGTCTGCGAAACCACGACTCCATCCTTTTCGGTGGAGGACGGGACGGCGACGCTGAGCGGCTCGCATCTTGCCGACACGGTTGATGTGGCGACCGCTTTCGGGCAGGTCTTCTTCTCGATCACCAATGCGAATGGCACTTCGATTTACTCGGTGTCTGACAGCGCGATCGATTCGATCGTCATCGACGCTCACTGCGGAAACGACTCAGTCACCATCCACGGAAGCGTTTCGGAAGAGGTCGCGATTTCAGGCGGTCATGGCAACGACACGTTGACTCACAACGGCAGCGGAACGCTGGACGTCAGCGGTGGCGCGGGCAACGATCTGATCACCGGCGGAGCTGCGTACGGATACCTTCGCGGCGACGGCGGCAACGACACGATCTTTGGCGGAGCGTCCGGTGACCTGATCGTCGGCGGAACGGGTAACGATGCGGTCGCCAGCGGCGGCGGACTGGATGTTGTGCTTGGTGGAGCCGGCAATGACCTTCTGGTCGGCGGTTACACGGCAGACATCATCGCCGGCGGCGACGGCGACGACACCATCTTTGGCGTGACCGGTGCCGACCTGATCTTTGGCGACAGCTTCAACGATATTCCGAGCACGGTTATGCCGGTTCGAGCCGACATCGAAGACGTGCTGCTACGGTTCGGCAGCGTCGGTGAAGGAAATGATTACATCGAAGCCGGGCTCGGTAGCGATCTGGTCTACGCCGGAGCTGGTAACGATCTCGTCTTCGGAGACGTCGGCGATGACACGGTCTACGGCGGCAGTGGGAATGATTCGGTCGCTGGCGGAGACGGCGATGATCAAATCTTTGCGATGGCCGGTGACGATATCGTCACGGGCAACGGCCCCAATAACCTGGCGGCAGTGGTCGTGCCCACCGGTAGCGTGGACTTTGAAAACTACGTGGTCCGCGTTGGGAATATGGGAGCGGGTAATGACTACGTCGAAGGCGGAGCCGGCAACGATCTGCTGGTGACGGGACTCGGCAATGATCTGGTCTTCGGCGGAGCGGGCGATGACCGCATCCACAGCGGAGTCGGAAATGACATCGTCGTCGGCGGGGCAGGAGACGACAGCATTCATGCCGGAGCGGGAAACGATCTCGTCTTTGGAGACGGGACCAACTCGCTGCCAGCGAATCTTCCAACCGATCGCGCCAGCGTCGTGAGTTACATCCTGCGATTCAGTCATGCCAATTCAGGCAATGACCTGATCTGGGGCGGGGCAGGGCATGATGCGATTCTCGCCGGAGCCGGCAATGACGGCGTTCACGCAGGGGCTGGCAACGACATTGTGCTCGGCCAGGGCGGCAACGACGCCATCTACGGCGGCGAAGGTGACGACGCGATTGCTGGCGGAGTCGGCGATGACTCGATGGCCGGAGCGAACGGAAATGACCTGTTGATCGGCGGCGTGGGCAACGACTGGATCTTCGGTGACGGATTCCTGGCCGACGACGCCAGCACCAACGCTGTCGACTGGTCGCTGTCGAAGGACTCGACGCGTGGCCGAGGCAATGACACGATCTACGGCGGCTTGGGCAGCGACTTCATCACCGGTGGCAACGGCAACGATCTCATCTTCGCGGGGCCTCGTCTTGAAGTGCCCGACGATCCGACGATTGACGTGCAGCCTGTCGATCCTCGAATCGTTTTGAGCGTTTCGCCGATCGATCCTGTGGTGATCGATGTTGCCCTGCGGGAAATCGATCCCGTCCCTGTGCCTCCGCAAGTCAATGATCATGATCTTGTCTTCGGTGGAGCGGGCAACGACGTCATCGTGACTCGAGCCGGCAACGACGCTGTTGCCGGGGGAGCTGGCCACGACCGAATTCACTCCGGATCCGGTGCTGACCTGGTGCTCGGCGATGGGCCGAACTCGCTCGCCGAAACACCGCTGCCGACGATTGATCGGACGACCGTCGACAGATACCTGAAACGGGTTTCATCGATCAACCGAGGCAACGACAGCATCAACTCGGGATCGGGCAACGATCAGGTTTACGCTGGCAGAGGTGACGACGTGGTCTTCGCGGGAGCCGGGAATGACTTTGTCGATGGCGGCCGCGGCGATGACTTCATTCACGGCGGAACGGGCAACGACACGCTGCTGGGTGGCGGCGGAAATGACACCATTCGCGGCGGAACAGGCGATGATCTGCTGCGAGGCGGTGACGGTAATGATGATCTTGGCGGTGGCGATGGCCGGGACATTATCTACGGCGACGCCGGTGACGATTTGCTGACCGGCGGCGACGGCAACGACTATCTCGAAGGAGGAGCGGGGATCGACGAGTTCTTCGCTCAGGACGGATTTGCCGACACGCTGTGTGTCGAGGCTGGCGAGGCGGCTCACATCGACGCCTTGCTGGACCGCGTCGGCGAGTGCTGATTCCCTGGTCGACTTCAGCGATCAGATGTTTGATCGGCGTGGTGCAGCAATGTGCCGCGTCGATCGAGCAGGCTGAAAGGGGCTTCTCGCGAGATCATTCGCGAAGAGCCCTTGTCGGCGTTTATTCATGCTGTTGGCAGGCTGTTGCAGTCTGCTGCGGCAGCGCGGCAGTCTGCTGCAGTCTGCTGCAGATTGATCTGGTGACGACTGTGACGCTCATCATTGCCGGTTCAATTTTGCGACCGGTCGGAATACCGGTTCGAAAGTTGGTTGCGATAAACAGGGGCACTTTGCGATCGGTGCAGGGCAGTATTGAGGGTTTGACACGCTGCAGACTGCAACAATGATCTGAACCTGCGGCACAACGCTGCAAAGTTTGTGAGGCATTGTGAATCACTTTTCTGGAATTGGAATTCTGCTCCGGAGCGGGGCGAAACTTTCTGCGTGATAGTGCGTTCGTGGTACGGCGGTTGCATTAAGCAACCATCCACTTCACTGCGGCGTTTCGCATCACCCAT
The DNA here is from genome assembly GCA_937899075.1 of uncultured Planctomyces sp. Classification (GTDB taxonomy): domain Bacteria; phylum Planctomycetota; class Planctomycetia; order Planctomycetales; family Planctomycetaceae; genus JABMPE01. Next base: position 9,464 of record CALDJX010000210.1, read on the forward strand.
CTGCATGACGAAGGGCTAACGATGAGACGACGAAACTGCTCACTGACCGAGAACCTTGAACCGCGACTGGTTCTTTCGCCTCTTTCTCTTCGAGGCAGCGTCGACCCGCCTCGCAGCACACCGCCGGATTCCTCGCCGCAGGACGAGACTCCGGTTCAGGTCTTCACTCGTGACAGTCAACAAAGCCAGGTTTCGCAACGGCGGTTCGTTCTTAGTGATGTCAATTTTGTGCCGGTCGCAGAATTACCGGTGTTGACGCCGGTTGACCCTCCGACCACCGACACGATTGAACCCGGGATTACTCGGGGCGGCGGTGTGATTGACGTTGAGGACGAACCGGGCAACGTCGACGTGAACGATGTTCGGACAGGTTCGACAGACGGTGGCACCGTCGATGACGACCTGGCAGGCGATTCACTATCAACCGACGATCGCACGTCGGTGCTCGTTGATTCTGTAACCGATGCCGACGGAACCCGCGCCGATGACGAGTCGGACGCTGAGGACATAGTCGAAGACATCGCCGCCGGAATTGATTCGAGCAGTGAATCGCCGCCAGCGTCTTCCACCGAGCCGGGTTCGAGCTTTGTCGGTGACTCTTCGAAGAATGTTCGCCTGGACTCAGGTGTCCGAGGCGTTTTTGATCACGCTGAGAAACCGATGCAGCCGGCGGCCTCGTTCTCTTCGTCCGTGCCCGGGACGACAGCCGAGAGTGACGCGCCCTCATGGGTTGATTCATTGACGGAATCGGTGAAGTCCTGGTTTAACTTCGAAGGATTGGGCTCAGGAACGGCGAACACGATGTCCGATTCAAGTGTGCCTTACGTGGCTCTTGCCGGTGGCTTTTCACTGGTCGCTGTCGGCCGCAAAGGGCTCACCGAAGCAGACGCGTTCGAAGCAGACGATCCGGGTGTCGGATTGCGGAAACCTGATCGACGATCCGGAAGGCCTGTCGACCGACGGCGGTATCGCTGGTTCGGTTTTGCCACAAAGGATCGACGCAGCAGGCCCAGCGGAGAAGTTTCTCAGGAACGGCCGACTTCCAGGCAGAACTTATCTGAGCCAGACATTTCCGAAGCGTTCGCCATGTCGCTGATGCAGTCAGTCGGCGAAGACGCGTTTGTCCTCTCTCCAATGCCGTCGGGTGACGAACTGCCGAACGACGATTCGGAAGACAGCTCGTTGTCACTGGAACTGGTCGCAGCCGGAGCCGCAACAATTGCTGGCGGAGCCTTCGCTGGTCGGTCTCGAAACGGCAAACGACAGAAACGGGTGAGGCCGACCATCGACTATTCAGGGACGACGCTGCCTCGTTAGTAGGCTGCCGCCGCGGGCATCGCACGATGAATAGTCAATCTGGGAATCAACCGGTTCGCGAGTTTACTGCCGCATGGGAAGCTGGTAGCCGGCCGGTCGTGCTTGATTATCTTGAGACTCGAACCGGCTCCGAACGCGCGGAGCTGGCGGCTGACCTGATCCGTATCGACCTGCAACATCGGCTGCGGCTCGGTGAAGAAGTACACGTTGACGAGTATCTGCGAGACATCCCCGAGTTGCGGGACGCGGAAGTTGAGCTTGTCGCGCTGCTGATTGACGAACACGCCTTGAGGACCGAAGCCGGGCAGGTCGTCACGTTCGATGAGTACGCTCGGCGGTTTCCCGAGCATGTTGACACCCTCCGCAACGAGCTGGGGCTGACGGACAATCGGACGCGGTCGCCACAAGTTCCCGGCAATACTTCATCCGATTCTGATGAACATTCAGCCGGCGATGACGAGCAGCTTGAACCCGGCAAAGTTGTCGGAGACTTCCGGATCGAGAAGTTGCTTGGTGCCGGCGGTGTGTCGCGAGTTTTCCTGGCGACCCAGTTGTCTCTCGGTCGAAAGGTCGCGCTGAAAGTCACGGCCGAATCGGACGAGGACACGTCGGCTGGAAACGAAGGCCGCACGATGGCCGCCTTCTCGCACCCACACATCGTTCCCGTCTTTGCCGAGGAACGCATCGGACGACTGCGACTCCTGGCGATGGAGTACGTTGATGGTCCGCCCCTGTCCGACTTCCTGGATGCGTCGCGGGAGCGCTTCCACGGCTCTGGAATCCGTAGAGTCGCGCCCCAGTCTGACGCTTTGTCACTCATCGACGGACTTTGTTTAGAGACACAGGCCGAAGGGAACGATCAACGTCGCGACACCGGGTCGTGTCGCGACTTTCTCTGCGGAATCATCCGCGACCTTGCCCACGCTCTGGCCGCTGCGGCGGCAGAGGGAGTTATCCACAGCGACGTCAAGCCTGCAAACATTCTTCTCACGCGAGATGGCAAGGCGATGCTGGCAGACTTCAACGTTTCCTTCCGGCAGGAATCAGACACCGGTGATCCGCCGCCGGTTGGCGGTACGCTGCTTTATATGTCGTCCGAGCAGCTCGGCATTCTGACCGGCAGCGAACCTGACGCCCGGCTCGACGAGCGTTCCGATATCTATTCTTTGGGATTGGTTCTGTTTGAAGCGTTGACTGGTGGGTGGCCATTTCTCGAAGGCAACGTCGCGGCCGATCCCGTAATCGCTTCCGGGCAGTTGCAGGCGAGCCGCCTGTCGTCAGCGATCGAGTTCCCGGCCGGCAGCAAGTGGCTGACGCCGGGGCTGAAGTCGATCATCGAAAAGTGCCTGACTCCGCAACCGGACGATCGATACCAGAGTGCTGACGAGCTGGCTGACGATCTTGATCGCTTCCTGACCCATCGGCCGTTGAAGACCGCGATTGATCCCAGCCGTCTTGAGCGATCGACCAAATGGATCAGACGCAGTCCAGCGCGTGCGATCCTGCTGGCGACGGTTTTGGGAACGGCGTCGTTGCTCGTCGTGATGTTTCGGTCGAATGATCGGTCGCAGAATTCGCCAATCTCAGACTCTGGTGGAGCGGCGAGCGTCGTCGCAACATTGCCCTCCGATGCGGCGAAGCGTTCGAGAGAGGCCGACAATGTCGGGCAGCGATTGCTCATTGAAGGGGACTTCCGCAATGCCGCGCAGCAGTTTGAGCTGGGCACGAAACTGAATCCTCAATCGGCGACAAGCTGGCATAACCTCGGCGTCGCCCGTTTCCGTCTTGGGCAGTTTGCTGATTCCCTCAGCGCCTTCGACCGAAGCATCGCTCTTGGCAACGAATCAGGCCTTGCCTACTCCCACCGAGCCGCCGCCCGTTTCGCCCTCGGCGACGAGGCAGGCGCTGAAGGCGACTTTGCCTTGGCCATAAAGGTTGCGTCACCCCAGGAGAAGCCCGAAGTCTTTGCGAACGTTCAAGACTTTGAAACTCTGCGCGCCTCCCACAAACACGAACCTGGCGAGTAGTGCTCTGTCAGATCGAAGAGTTAGGGTTGGACGGAGTGGGATTCGACAGAATCCCTTTCGAATGTCAGAGGGGAAATGGAATTCTGGCGAATTGCACTACACGAAAATTCAGCACTGACAAAGCCAGTAGTTCGACGGGTACTAGAGAGTCATAATTGCTGTTTCTTACTGTGTGCCACTGGCTTTGCCAGCATTGGTATTTACACGACTTTTACTCTCCCTGGGGAGAGTCGCAAACGAGCTTGCGAGTTTGCGGAGAGGGGAACTCATGGAGCAGACTGCCCAAATCGCGTGATGATTTTCCGCATTTCCCCTCTCCTCGCTGGGGCTCGACTCTCCCCAGGGAGAGTGAATTTTCAATTCCGACGGTTGTGTAGATACCGGTGCTTTGCCAGTGCTGAGCTTTCCTTGGAGTTCCTTTCGGAATTTGCAGTGGCAGAGCCAGTGGCACATTGTTGAACGTGCAACTGTCTCCGCGTTGCGACTATCCAGTGTTCACTCTGCTGTTGGTGCTCGTGGTGCTGGGCCGCAAGCTTTAATTGCGGCGTGCGTCGATCTATCGTGCCGATCCGTGCGAGTGTGCTCGCCGAATTGCAAACGTAACGAGGTATCCGGCTAGGAGCGTGTCCGGTTACCTCAACTGACCTGGTTTTTACGACGGGAATGTCG
>CALDJX010000211.1 GCA_937899075.1 uncultured Planctomyces sp.
TCTCCGGCCACTCGACGCGTTTCGTCACACTCGGCAGAAGATGATTGATCGTCACAATCTTTGAACTGGCCAGCTTATCGACGTAGCTCTCGGGCATCGTTTCGGTCAGCGTTCCGTTGAGATGCAGATCGGACAGGTCCTGATTCTCGGGCACGATCAGCACGTTGAATCCGAGCTTGAGCATGTCCTTGCGAACTGAGTCTTCCATCGCCTCGCCGGCCGCTGTGACGGCTTCTTCGCGTTGCGTGATCGCCGATTCGATTTCCGTCTGCTTCTCAGCAAGAATTGTTTCAGTCTGGATTTCGTCCGACCGAAGCAGCGTCTGGGCGCCGACCAGGCACGCAATCGCGACCGTCACCGACAACAGCGAGAGCACGAAATTTGCTTTGCGATGTTTCATCTCACGCAGAACGAGTCGCCAGACACTCATGCTTCGTCCTTTGGAATCGCGGCAGAAGTCCGCGGCGAAAATGATCTGTAGGCTGGAACAAGCTCCGCGAAGTTCCGGCAAGAAGTCGACTTCAAGCTGCCGGAACGGCGCGGAGCTTGTTCCAGCCTACTTGCTCACGACGGCTTCGGAGCGAACACAACTGACAGACCAACAACTAACAACGCCAGACCACCCACCACGTAGATCGCGAGTTTACCAACGCTCACAGATGGCGTTGTTGTTGCGGCGGTCGAAGTTCCAGGATTCTGCGCTGGCTCCGACGTGGCAACGGGTACGTCATCGGTTTCTTCGAGAGTTGGTTCAGCGGTGTCGGCGTGTGAATGGCCATCCGGATGCGAATGTCCGTCGTCCTGTTTTCCGAATCCGCTCAGTCCAGCTAGCGCGGGCAGGATTGTGTCTTTCTCGAGTGTCGGTACGACAAGCCTGTCCCAATCGACGTTGGTCAGGATGTCGACGCCTGGGTTTTGAGCTTTGACGGTGCACTGGCACGCTCCGGTCAGGAAGCGGCCGGCGTCTTCAAGTGTCTCCGCGTTGATTCCTTTTCCAATCAGAGCGTACAGCGCCCGGCCGCGGCCGAAGACTGGCAATGCCATCGGATCGTTGGCGAACTCCGGGTCGCGCAGGTCCGGCTCGACCGTGAGTAACATCTGCACAAACGCCTGTTCCTCTGGATCGTCTCTCGCCACGGTGATCATCGAAAACCGCAGCTTCAGCTCGTCAGGATTGACGGAAAGGAAGCCGTCCTGAATATCCTGCTCGTCGATCTCGGGCAGTTTCAGTTCTCCCTCCAGGCGTTTGAGTTCTCCCCGCATGATCTCTTCAGCCGCTGCGTCTTTGGCTTTGTCGCCAGACTTCAGCAGAACCCAGACGACCGAGTCGCCCTTCAGGATGCCGTCGGTCATTTTCTTTCGCAGCGGCGAGTCGAGCAGACTGGTGACGTTCTCCTCGTTGAACTTCTGCGAGACGACTTTAAGTGGCTTGCCAAACTTGGCCGGCGACCGCACCAGCATCCACGGCAGCGTCTTCGTTTCCTGCTGCTCCCAGAGTTCGACCAGAGCGGCGTCGGGAGACGCGTCAAGATCGACCGTCCTCACCCAGGCATTCGCGGTGTAAGAAGCGTCGATATTTTTCGGCTCGACTTTCGCAGCCAGTTGCTTTGCCGCATCCGACAGCGGCCCCTGGTGAAAGACGATGACTTCGAAGCTGTCGGGCCGCCATTGCTCAAGCGCGTAACGAAAGACGGGTACCGAACAGGCCTGCACACTGGAAGCGGCCATCAGCCCTGCCAGAACACCGAATGTGATTATCGATCGAATCATTCCGCACATCTCCCGGTTCGAAAATCGAATGTGCAACAGCATACCGCGACAAGAGCCGGATGACACCGAACGTCGCCGACAGCCGTAAAGTCACGCTCGAACCTACGCTCTGCGTGGGAACGTTTTGGTAGACGCTCTGCGTCATGGTGAGGCCGCCGGAAAGCTCTCCGCCGTTGAGCAGGCTCAACAGCCGGGACGCGGAGCGTCCGTTGTCCGTTCCCACGCAGAGCGTAGGAACGAGGGAAGTCATCGAGTGTGTATCAACGATCCGGGCCGCTTCATATAGTGAGCGATCGATTTTCATCTGACTGACAGTTGCTCGACGGGAGTTCGCAATGCCACGGTGTGCTCGACTTTGCAGGGACGTTTTTGCTCGACACTGTTTTGCGGTGGCGGCCGCGGCAGTTGGGCTGACCCTGGCGGCTTCAACAGACCTGCTGGCCGAAGACTGGCCGACCTACCGGCGAGACAACGATCGATCTGGCTCGACGTCTGAGAAGATTGGCGGGCCGGTCAGCCTGAAGTGGGCATATTCGCCGCCGGCTCCACCTCGGCGAGCCTGGTCGGAAGCCGGCGGTCGCACGATGGAAGGGCACATCATCAAAGATCGGGTCAGATATGACGACGCGTTTCAACCAGTCGTGGTGGGTCAACGCGTTTATTTCGGATCGACCGCCGACGACCAGGTTCACTGTCTCGACCTGACTTCGGGTAAGACGTTGTGGACATTCTTCACCGGAGCACCGGTTCGACTCGCGCCGACGGTCTATAAAAAGTCGATCTACTTCGGATCGGACGATGGCTTTGCTTACTGCCTCGACGCGGCGTCCGGTGAGTTGATCTGGAAGCTTCGGGCTGGACCGTCGGACGAATGGTTCCTTGGCCGAGGCCAGATGGTCTCGCGCTGGCCGATTCGAACGGGCATTCTTGTCGACAACGACATTGCGTACTTCGGAGCCGGCATCTTCCCGCACGAAGACGTCTACCTGCACGCTGTCGACGCCAAGACCGGCGACGTCTTCTGGACGCGCGACGACATCAGCGAGCACGACGCCGCGCGAGACGACCTGTCGCCTCAGGGATACCTGCTCGCCAGCGAGGCTCAGTTGTTCGTTCCTTCGGGCCGCTCCATGCCAGCGACGTTCAACCGGAAGGACGGCGTGCTGCTTCATAAGAAAACTTACAGCTGGCGCAGCACGGCCGGCGGAGTCGTCGGCGGCACGCGAGCGTTGCTGGCCGACGGGCAGATTTACTCCGGCGGTGCTCACCATCTTCTGGCGATCGCTCAGGACGATGGCGACGTCGGCTTCGGCTGGTTCGAAGGTCGGCAGATGGTTGTCTCGGGAGACGAAGCAGCGATCGCAACGGGAACCGCCATCGCGCGAATCGACCGAATGAAATACGCGGTGAACAGTCGACGCACTCACCAACTGGAGATGGACCTCTACAGCCTGTCGAGATCTCTCCGCGGTGCGAAGGGTGACAAAGCGACGGAAATTCGCGAGAAGATCAAGTCGCTGCAGACCGAGCAGAAAGAACTGGCATCGGTCGGCGTGACCTGGCAGAAACCGAACGAACACGACGCCTCACTTCTAATGACCGGCGACACGATCATCTCGGGAGGCAACGGCGAAGTCTTCGGCTATGACCTCGAAACCGGCGAGCCGACTTTGAAGCTGGCCGTCGACGGCGAAGCTCGCGGGCTTGTCTTTGCAAACGGAAATCTTCTCGTCAGCACAACGACGGGGCAGGTCTTTTGCTTTGGTGCAGGCGAGCCAGCAGACACTCCTCTGGCCGAAGCAAAGAAGTACCCGAATCCGTATGCCGAAAATGATGCCACAACTCTGGTCAGCGGCGCGGCCCAGCGGATCATCAAAGAAACCGGCATCACGCGAGGCTTCTGTCTCGTCGTCGGAAGCGAAGACGGTCAACTTGCCTACGAGCTGGCAAAACGCACGGAACTCAGCATCTACTGCATCGAGCCAAATGCCGAGAAGGTTCGCCAGTCGCGAGCCGCTCTCAATAAAGCGGGGCTCTACGGCAGCCGAGTGACCGTGCATCAGGCCGAACTTTCGGCGATCCCCTACTCTAACTATTTTGCGAATCTGATCGTTTCCGACACGTATCTGCGAACGGGCAACCTGCCTGGCGACTCGCGGCTGCTCATGCGGCATCTGAAACCGCTGGGCGGCGTTGCCTGGTTGTCGTCATCGGTCCCGTCAAAAGCCAGCCCTGTCGAAATCGGCTGGCTGAACAAAGCCGGACTCGCTCAGGAAGAGGCAACGGTCAAAACAGCAAAATCCAGCACGACACTAGCTCGCGGTGGATTGCCCGGAGCCGGCAACTGGTCACACCAATACGGCAACGTCGGCAACACCGCGGTCATCGACGAGAAGCGAGTGAAGGGTGATCTGGGAGTTCTCTGGTTCGGCGATCCCGGACCGGGAGACATGGTCAACCGTCACGAGGGAGCCGTCGGGCCACTTTCAGTTAACGGCCGGTTGTTCGTGCAGGGTGTAGCCACGATCTCGGCATTCGATGCTTACAACGGGCTCTTCCTCTGGAAGTACGAAAACGAAGAAGCAATCCGCAGCGGCGTGTTTCAAAACCAGAATCCTGGCAACCTCGCCACCAGCAACGATCACCTGTTTCATTTCCTGAAGGACGAATGCTTCCAACTGGACGCGGCCACCGGAAAGGTCGTCGCCGTGCATCGACTTCCGCCCGACATGGACAACAACACTCGCGAATGGGGCTACGTCGCGTACATCAACGGACGGCTGATCGGGACAGCGACCGTTCGAGCGGACGTCGAAGCGCAGTACCGTCGGCGAGGCCGCAAGACCACAGAGTCAACCGATGGCATTTTCGCGATCGATGTCGAAACCGGAAAGCACCTCTGGACGTACTCGGGCGGCAGCATTTCGCATCGCACAATCGCGTTGAGCGATGACGAAGTTTTCTTCATCGACAGCACGATCACCAGCGCCGAACGCGACCGGATTCTTCGCGAGGACAAGTCGGAACTCGAAGGACTGACTGGCGAAGAACTGAAGATCGCCGAAGACCGCATGAAGAAACTGGACGCTCGAACGGCTGTTTCGATTAGTGCTCAAAATGGCAAGAAGATCTGGGCCGTCGGAGTCGACGTCACCGACTGCAGCGAAATCGGAATCGGCGGCGGCAAGCTGACGATGATGTACCAGGACGGCGTGCTGGTTCTTTGCGGAGCCAACGCCAACGGCCACTACTGGAACCAGTTTATCTCCGGCGAATTCAAACGCCGCCGACTGGTCGCTCTCTCAGCCGAAGCCGGATACACCATGTGGAAGAAGGACGCGAATTACCGACATCGGCCGATCGTCGTCGGAAATCGCGTCATCGCCGAACCGTGGTCATTCGAACTGAGCACCGGCGAGCAACACACCAAGACGCACCCACTAACCGGACAGGAAGTTCCGTGGAGCATGATCCGTCCCGGCCATCACTGCGGAATGCTGACCGGCTGCGACAGCATGCTGATGTTCCGCTCCGGCTACACCGGCTTCTACAACCTGGACAACGACGAGGGAACTCGCCACTTCGCCGGTCATCGCCTCGGCTGCTGGATCAACGCAATTCCGGCCAACGGCCTGGTCATGATCCCCGAAGCCAGCGCCGGCTGTGTCTGCCAGTTTTCGATCGCCTCAACAATCGTGCTCGAACCGCGAGCCGCTCGTCGGCCTTGGACAATCATCAGCGCGACGGGCGCCCAGACGCCGGTCAAGAAGATGTCGCTGAACCTCGGCGCTCCTGGCGATCGCCGAGCTGCCGACGGAACCTTGTGGCTCGCCTATCCAAGACCGAACCCTCACAAAGTCACCAGCCTGGACCTGGCCTTCGACCTCAAACCCAAATTCACGGCCGGAGGCTTCACCAGCGTCAACGCGGCCGCTCAGCCAGTGACGGGCGCGGCGACGCCGTGGCTCTACACATCCTGGGCCAGCGGCCTGAGCGAAATGACGCTGCCACTTCGAGGCGAAAAGGACAGCCCGGCAACCTACGACCTCAAGCTCCACTTCGCACAACTTCGCGAAGGCACGGCGAGATTCGACGTCGAGATCAACGGCAAAGTCGTCCTCACCGATGTCGAAGTCAGCCGCGAACGAGGCTCCGAACCCGTCGCCCAGGTGAAAGCAATCTCCGGCATCAACGTGGAACGAAACCTCACGATGAAACTCATCGCCAAAGTCTCCGACGACGCCAAAGCCCGAGTGGTCCTGAACGCGATCGAGGTTCTCCAGAAGAACGAAGTTGCCAGCAAGTAAATAACGCCCCGTGCCCAACATCTAAACCCGAAGTCATACCCGCGCAGGCGGGTACCCAGTCACGATGATTCTCGCTGGTTTCCCGCCTGCGCGGGAATGACGAAAATGCTTGCACAAGTGTGAGAGTCGGTCGAGGTTCAGTATGCCCGCAGCCTGACGGCCGCGGCTCGCCAAAGTGTTGATAGCAATCTGCTCGCAACGTCAATTATTCTCTGCCCGGAGCGGTTCTCCGCCGATGAGTTCGAGTTGGGCTGGCGTTGGGAAGTTGATGACTCGAAGGCGGGGCGGGTAGAGGGTTTCGTCCTCGACCATCAGGGCGCCGGCTACAGCCCGAAGTTTGTTCCAGTCGGCCATTTGGCCGGGCTGGCCTTCGGCTCCGAGGATGACTTTGTCGCAAACAGGCAGCAGGGCATCGGCACCTTCTGGCCAGACGCAGTACGTGAAGATTTCCTCGGATTCCTGATTTCGAACTGCCGAGCACGTCGCCACGAAGATGTCGATTTCTTCCTTCGCGTAGAGTTGCTCAAGCGACTCTTTCTGATCGGCATATTCCAGGTAGAAAAACTGTCGTTCCATTTCGCGGAATTTGTCCCGCAGCGGATGTCCTTCCGGCGGCATCCAGTCAACCCACTCGTCGTCATGAAGACGGAGCGGCGTTGAACCCAGCGGCCGAGGGTCTTCCAGTGCCTTCTCGGCGAGTTCGGCCATCATCGCCAGGCCTTCGTCATCGTTTGATCCGGTAACCAGCAGAGTGTCCCGGTTAGGGATCATCGCGATGTGGTCGCCGTCGACTTCCATCTGCCGAATGAAGTCAATCAGAATCAACCGTGACGCGTCGTAATTGTCGCCCGAAGCCGATGCGTAGAGATGGTCACCGATTTTTGCGACGGCGAATTCGACTTCGGAGAGTGCTGCCTTGGCGGCTTCCATCGCCTCATACCAACTGACGTCCCACCCCTTCAGGTCATCGCCCGAAATCGACCTCATTGAATGCGGCAGGTCGTAGACCAGTCCCAGCGAAAGATTGTTGCCAATCAGGTAACGCGGAACGTCAACCTCGTTGCCGCCTTCGATTCGTTGCTGAAGTTCAAGCTTCGCGAACATCGACCGCGGCCAGATTCGAGGCCGCAGATCCGGAGCCGCGTGAGCGAACTCGTCCGGCATCTCGATCTTGCCCTGCGACACTCCGCGAACGACCTGCTTGAGATGCTCCTTCCGCTGGCCTTTTGAAAGTTTGCAGTGCTCAGCGTAGAAGTTGTGCAGATTCAGAACTTCGGCTGACGGCGAGTCGTCGCCTCCCGCTTCGTCGTCGTCGTCGTTCCCTGCCACGACCAGTCGAAACTGATCGGCTTCGTAAACGAACTGACGAGTGTCGCCCGCGTCGCGAAACGCGCGCATGATGGTTTTGGCGAATTGATCCTGACTGGGAGGTCCGAAGAATCGGTTGAGAAGACCCATCATCCATTCCTGCTGAGTAGCGACTGACAGGGGCAGCGTATCACCAGAATCCGCAAGCATCCAATAAGGCGTGCGGCAGATGAGAATTTACCAGTAGCTGAACTCGTGAGAGTTCAGACGAGTCTTCAAAACAACGTCTGAAGTCTCACGACTTCAGCTACGGCAGGTAAGAACTCATCTGCCGCACGCCTAAACGAGCATGAGTAGGGCATGACAAGCGCAGCGCCGGCATACCATTCTCGACCGCTGAGCGTCATTGAGCAGTCAGCTGATCGAGGGCCGTGCGGGCTTCGCTGCTGACGGCCGCGTAGGCGTAGCGGTCGAGGATCTCGGCATAGAGTTTCGCGGCGTCTTTACGGAGCCCGATCTTCGTCAGTGCCTGACCAGCCAGCAGCAGACTCTCGGCACTGATCGGGTGCTCGGAGTCGTGAATCAACGGGACTTTCAAAAACGTCGCCGCGGCAAATTCGAAGTCCTGCCGAACGACATAGCCTCGACTCAGAAGAAAAGTGGGACCGGGCCGCAGCGCCGGTTCCAGATTGTCGACCGCGTCATCCCATCGTTGCAGATTGAAATCCGTGACGTCGCCCGATCGAATCTGCAAGCGGCGGCGCTGCCAACTGGCGAGTTGACGGATCCGTTCGGGAGGAGTTCTGGCCAACTCGTTCAGTACGGCGAAGGCTGTCTCGCTGTGTCCCGGATCGAAGAACAGCCAGCTTGCTGCCAGAAGCCTCGCGATCGGTTTCTCGTCCTGCAGCCAGGCGATGGCCACCGTCCTGGTTTCGCCGTCAAGGATGTCGTCGTTCCACAAGAGCGGGATCAGGTTCATGTGAGCGGTTTCGGGATCGCTTTCGAACAGCAACTGAAACCGTGTGCCGGCCGTGAGGTAGTCGTTTCGTTTGAGTGCGCAGCGGACGAGCATCGTCAGAATCTCGCGGCGCATCCAGATTCTGGGTTCGGAGTTGATGGCTTCTGTGAATTGAAATTCGGCGTCGCGAGTCTTTCCTTCGTCAAAGGCTTTAATTCCGTCTTTCTGCGCCGTGGTTTGTGCCGTCCGAACGGTGATGACGTTGGATGCTTTGATCTCGAACGGTTTGCTGCTCGCTGCCTGTCTGGCGGTCAGCTTGCTGCCTGTGTAATCGAGAATCTGACAGCGGACGGTGATGCGGCTGCCGGGTGTCGAGCCTCGCTGCACGACTTCGTCGGAGTACTGAGCGACGGCGCACCGGCTTCCAGCCAGAATCAGCAGGAAACAGAATTGAAGGCGGCTCCTGACTGTCCGCATCGAACACGCCTTTCAGTCCGTCGAAATGAGTCTTCGGTCACTCTGGCGAAAACATCGTCGCCGCTGGTTATCGGCGGCCGAATTTTGTCACGTCGCGGTAGCGGTAGCTGCCGCCGTTTTCGCGCGCGAGTTTCTTGAGAAAGTTGTCGACGTCGAGGTTTCCTCCACGCCCGAACTCGACCGTGTGGATGGCCGTTTTGCCTCGATTGATCTGTTTGATTTCGTTGAGGTCCGCAGCGGACATGATCGGCTGCTCGGCGTCTGTCAGCAGGAAGATGTTTTCCGGGCTGTAGCTGAGCGCCTTTTTCAGAGCGGGCATGTGTGCCGTGCCGCCTTCGGGACCGATGGCACTCAGGTATTGCCGAGCCTGATTCTTGCGAATGTTGGTTGCCCACCATGTCGTGGGGGGGCGGTTGCTCAGCGACATCTCCCGGTAGTTTGTGTTGTAAAAAATTACCTGGAATTGCTGCGTTGAGTCGAGGCTTTGCAGACTCGCCGCGACTTCGCCTTTCGCCACCGAGAGCTGATTGTAAAAACCCATGCTGCTTGAATAGTCGACGACGTAGACGAATTTGGATCCGGCCGCTTTGATGTCGAAGAACGAGGTCTCGCCGTGTTTCGTTGATTGAGTCGTCGCGGCGACCGGTGCGCCGTCGGTCGATTCGAAGACGTTGGCAGCAGTGGCTGGGGCCGGCATGCTGAATGCCTGACCTGCCCCGATGACGGATGGCGTGTCCAAATCAGGGAGTTTGACAAGGTCACTCGGAATGTTGTTCAGACTCTCGGCCGCAGCTTTCGCCAGCTCGGCTTCGGTCGGGACTGTTTCGGTGTTGTCTTGCGAAAGTTCCGGTGCGGGTGTCTCGGCTGTGTCTTCCGCGACGTTGTTTTCCAGTTGCTCGGCGGCGTCTTTGACGTAGATGCCGACGTCGCGGAAGTTTTCTTCACTCGCCCCGGACTGACCGCGTTCACAACTTTGCAGGCCGGCCGCAAAGCAGAACATCAGCGTGCCGTGCAGGCAGATCGACACGATCCAACTCGGAACCGTCGGCTGATCCGGCGTTGCCTGGTAGCTTAACTTCGGAGGTGTCCAACGATGTTTTCGGGACATCGGCTGATTTCCAGTATTTGCCTGCGGAGTTACGCCGAAGGCGTTTGATAAATCAGCCTGGGGTCAGCGACGAAGTCGCGCCACCCCAGGTCGAGATGCAAGATCAATGAACCCTGAAAGGGTTCTACAGCCGTCGGTGGTACGCTGTATTGTACAACCCTTTCAGGGTTGGTTCTCGATTGATGAAAACCTGGGGGCGCCGCTTCGCGGCGACCCCAGGCTAATGAATTCAACGCCTTCGGCGTAAATCTTATCTGCGACCTTTAAGGCTACTCGGTCGCGGTTTGCTCAGACGGTGTTCCGGGCGCCCCTGCCTGCTCCGGCGGGGCGAAGCGGTTGATGTAGGCTTGCGTGACGTCCTGACGGGCGACTTTTTCTGGAGGGGTGTAGTCGAAGGCGTCTTCGGCCAGTTCGACATCCCAGCGCACGTCGACAAAGTCCAGAGTGACCATCGGTCGGCGAGTGCCATCCTCTGAATGCTTCAGGTACAGAATGCGGCGAGGGAACAGAGATTCCTGTTCGAAGTAGATGCGGACCTGATCGGGCACGAAGGCTGGTAGCGGTTGATTCGGATCGGGGTCCGGGCCGAGGAACTTGGAGCGGAAGTTTTTCTTCCAGCCGCCTTCGATCACGACGAAGGTCTGCTCGTTGACATCCTGGTCCCACTGTTTTTCGAGTTGGACCGATTTCTGGATGCCGGCCAGCAATCCGGGCAGACCACCGAGTCCCAGTTCGGCCGTGAGCAGGTTCTGCGGAGTTTTTCCGGCAGAGCTGGCTGCGGTCAGGATCTGGCGGACGTTGCGACGAGTGACTCGCTCTTCATCTCCGATTTTCTGATGCGTCCACAGAATCTGACCGTCGCAAACTTCGACCAGATGAGCTTCGGTATTGCCGACCAGAAGGTCGTACTCCAGGCGAAGCTTCAGGTCAGTGCCTTGAAGATAGCTGCCTTTCAAACGGAATCGTCGCAGACCGAGGTCGACGGTTTCGACCATTTGGGCCTCGACCGAGCGGTACGAGATCAGCCGGTCACGTGCGGTCCCCAGAGTGACCAGCGCTGAGCCTCCGGACTTTTCATTCCGTCGAGCGGCAGCAGGTTTCTTGTCGGAGGCGTCGCCGGCTGTCTTCGGAGCGGTTTCTGGACCGGCTGGCTTTGCTAAGGACGTTGCTGCATCCGGCTTCGCCGCGTCCGGGTTTTCATCCTGTCCGTGGGCTCCTGAGAGCGAAATAACGGCGCAAACCGTTACTGCAGAAAGGAATGCGGCGAATGTTAAACGGGGAAGACTTTTCATGTTGTGCCGAAATTAACGGATTTGCCAAAGATTCCAGTCGCAGCGATCCGACAAAGAGGGAAGTGATGCCGTTTCGTGGCGTTACTCCGCTCGCTTTGCGGCAATGTCCGGTCGACAGCTCGTCAATCAGGCATCGCCGGAACGCAGCTCAGACTTCCCATCTTAGTGGGACGTCGACCGTTGGGTCGACGGCAAAGACGGCAATCACAAACACCGGCTGCAGTTCAGCTTCCGGAGATCCGGATGTGACCGCTGTGGCTTCCATTCTACGTTCAGTCTGGTGATTTCCGGCAGGGGGGAACCTGCCGGCCGAATCACCGCGCACTCTGGTCGCGAGGCAAACTGATGAGACTCTATTTTCTGGCACTCGGTACGATTCTCGTGGTCTGTATAGGCTGTCAGCTCGACGGCCAGCAGATCGTGGACAGGGGCGAGCACGTCGCGCCCCCCGCACACATGATGGCTCATCCTGGGCCAATGGTTGACGGCCCCGGCCCGGGCGTCATGCCAATGATGGGACCTCCGCCACAGCGGTCGTTCCAGGCCGAAACCACTCAGGTTCGGTTTACGGGCCCCGTTGGAATGAGCATCGGCTGGCAGGTTGGACCCGGCTATGCCGAGAACCAGCTCACCACACCCGCTCGTTACAACTACGTTCAGGGAGCCACCTACCGGCTCAAGCTGACGAGCATTCCTGGCCGCGAAGGGTTGACTGTTTACCCGACGCTGCAGGTGTACCCAGGCCATCCGACGACGGATGCGTACCTCGGTCACAACAGCACGCCGCTGGAGATCACCGACGAAGACCTCGACCAGGTCGAGAGCAACAACTACGTCACCAAGGTAATCTACCTGCCGGATCCGAAGTTCCAGGAACTGGCGATCGCTGGTGTCGAGACACTTGTTTCGACACGACTTGATCCAGGCGTCGACCCGGTTTCAGAAGCCGAACGTCGCGGAACGATTATGGTTGTTCTTCGCATGGGCAACATGGACCTCGAAATGCCGAACAACTCCATTCCTCCGGGAGCACCGGGCGGAGTCGAGCAGGTTTCTTACTGGAGTGCCGACGGCGATGCCGGTCAACACGTTCCACCGATGCCGGTTGCGTTCGCCGGTGGAAATTCAGTTCCGGGACCGATGATGGTTGGCGGACCGGGTGGCCCAGGCCGTCCATCGATGAATCCGATCTCCGGCGTTGGTGGAACTCCGATGTGGGGCATGCCGATGACGTCAACTCCGATCGGTCTACCAGGCCCACCGCATCTTCCGCTGGGACGACCGGCTGGCCTGAAGTCTCACACGATTCGGAATCTGTCGAAGCATGACATGCCCGAGCCGACCGATCACCTGCTGATCGACGTGAAGCACAATCCTGGATACAGCCTGCCGAAACCGGTCAACCACATCCAGTACGAAGAGAATCATCCGATCTTCAGCCCTGGCGAAGTGAGCTATCCGAAGTTCGCCAACCCAGGCTGGCCACCGACTCACTAATCGGTAGCCAACGCTCAACCGTCGGATTGGCGGTGAGCAAACGGACGAAGTTCTCTCGACCAGAGACAGAGTGTTCGGCAGCTCGGCAATCGAGCCGAGCTGCTGGGCTCTTCTGGTCAACACTTGATGCGAGTTCCAACTAACCATCCGGATTTCCAACCACAGCGGCACCGAGATTTCGAGTCTAAATTTCTACACGAATCAACTCTGAATTCTCCGTGCCTCTGTGGCAGGAAATCTTCAGCCCTGTCTGAGATTTCGATCGTCGAACAAGATTCTACCAGGGAATAAGACCACGGATTACACGGATAAGCACGGATGGCTTCGTGGAGCATCCTTAACAATCCGTACTAATCCGAGTTATCCGTGGTCGCTTCCAATGATGGCACCTTGTGCCTTTCCACCGGAGACACCAGTCGATGCTGCTTCCGCCTGTCAGAACACAACGCCTGTTAATGCTGGTGCTCGTTCTGGCATCGTCACTGCTGATTGCGGATCGTGCGAGCGCCCAGGTCGTTCCGCCGTACGGGCAGTTTCAGCCTTTGAACCAGAATCTGACTCCGGGCACGGCTGGTCATTGGGCATCTCTCGCCGGTAAAGGTTCAGGCAACTGGTCGCAGCCGCTGAACATCACGCTCGACGGCGGCGGAGACGTCACTATTTTTCACAGCCGACCAGTTCAGGAAACGACGCACAAGTCACCCGCTCAGCTCGGCGTACGAGTCGGTCATCTTTACCGGCTGAAAGTCAGCAACATGCCTGACCTGCCGGGCGTCGAGATTT
>CALDJX010000212.1 GCA_937899075.1 uncultured Planctomyces sp.
GACGCAAAGTCGCGAAGACGCAGAGGTTCGCAAAGAACTTTGTGTGAGCAAAGGTAGAGAGGTACTCGACTCTTTGCGTTTCTTAGCGGCTTTGCGACTTTGCGTCAGAACTGCCAGTAGGAAATACGAAGCGGTCTCGAAATCTGTGAGTGATCAGGCCATGCCGCGATTTTTCAATTCGGCCATGACTGACTGAACGATCTTCCCAATTTCCTGCGCGTCCAGGCCGCCATCACTCAACGCGTCTCCCGCGCGGCATCCGCCGACAGGTTCGTCGGTGAAGCCGTGGCCCGCCAGCATGCATTGCAGACTGCGGCTGAGAAGTTCCAGATCCGTTCGCTGGTTGTCCGACTGCGGCTGGCGGCCGATGCCCAGGTTAAAGCCGCGGAGTTCGACCGCCGCGCGGAACCCGTTAGGGAATTCCGCCTGGTAGAGCATCGTGTCGAACAGTTGGACGAGGTCGTACTGAATTTGTCTGGCGCCGTCGAGCTGGCCAGACACGGTCAGGTCGTAGAGTTTCCGCGTGAGTTCCGGAACGACTCCCGAGCTGGCGTTTGTTCCGCCGTCGCAGCCGATCAGGATCATCGGCATCAGAGCCGCGTCCCAACCGGTCAGGAATGAGAACTCCGGACGGTTCGGGCGAACGGCCTGAATCATGCGGATCATGTGCGGAATTTCGCCGGACGAGTCTTTGATCGCGACGATCTTTTCGCACTCTTCCGAAAGCCGCTGCACGGTCGGCAGGTCGATCGGCGACGCGAACATCGGGATGTTATATAGAGTGACGTCGACCGGAGTGTTGCGGCCGATCTCGCGGAAGTACGCGTAAACGGAATCCGGACTCAGCTTGTAGTAGAACGGGGCGACGATCGCGACGGCCCGGACGCCGAGCTCGTGGTAATACTCGCACGCCTTGATCGTCTCTTTGACGTTGGCTTCGGCGGCTCCGGCCAGAACAGGCACTCGGCCAGCAGTCTGGTCACAGACGATTTCAATGATGCGGCGGCGTTCTTCGACGGTGAAGCGAGTGAATTCACCGGTCGAGCCGTTCGGGTAAAGACCGTGCACGCCGCGGTCGATAAGCCAGTCAACGTAGCGTCGAAGTTCAGGCTCGTTGATTTCTCCGGCTGAGTCCATCGGGACCAGATTCGGAGTGAAGATTCCCTGAAGGCGTTCCTGAGGCATGGCTGGAGATCACTATTAGCGGAGGTCGGAATCTGGAAAGTGCACGTCGGAGCGTCGTTGATCTGTCGGGCAATTCTGGCAAAGTCGACAGATTGCACCGGTTAGGAAGACTACTTTCTCAGCATACCACCTTCCGACCGAGCGTCCATTAACCAGCGGCGGATCAATACGAACTGGCAGGTTACGCGTGCCGTTCGTACCGACTGGGCCGCTTTCCGGACTGTAGGCCAGGCTCTGCCTGACGGAATCTGGCCTGCAAATCCCAATTCGCGACGAGGATCCCCGTCCAAATCCGACTGGAGTTGTGTTCGAATTTTGTCAGGCAGAGCCTGACCTACCGGCGTTGGTTGACTGTGTTCGGGCGGTTTTCGTAAGATCCCCGCTTCGCTTTTCAGAGTGTCGAATCTCTGTACGCGCAGGAATGCCGTAACTACTCCAGCAGTGCTGGTTTACGACAGTTTCCGAGTCATTTGATCGTCGAGCTGGCAACGGGCTGCACGCCCGGCTCTCTCAACGAGAGACTCTAACCCCGCAGATACTTCGAGTTAATCATGGCTGTTCCCAAGAGAAAAATCTCCAAATCACGATCCCGCAGCCGCAAGGCCAACTGGAATCTGAAGGCTCCGCAGCTTGGCAAATGTCAAAACTGCGGAAATCGCATGCCGACTCATGTCGTGTGCCCACAATGTGGCCATTACATGGGACGTCCGCTTGTGGACGTTGGGGAATAACATCCCATGCGGATCGCTCTGGACGCGATGGGGGGCGACAATGGCCCCTCGCCAAACGTACAGGGAGCCATCGCCGCTCTGCAGGAACTCCCCGATATCGAGGTGGTTCTTGTCGGCGACGTGCCCTTGCTGGAGCGCCACGTTTCTGAGGCAGGCTTTTCCGACAGCCGACTGACCTTCGAACATTCTGACGGCTTCGTCGAAATGCACGAAAAGCCGGCTGAGACGCTGCGTTCGAAACCAAATTCATCGATCGCTGTCTGCTGGAAAATGATGGCGGCTCGTTCCGTCGATGCATTGGTCAGCGCCGGAAACACGGGCGCGGTCGTCGCATCCGGCCTTCGCACCCGCCTGTTTCTCAAAGGCGTGAAGCGACCAGGCATTGCCGTCACGCTGCCGACGCTTAAAGGCCGTTCGATCCTGCTGGACGTTGGAGCCAACCCGGCTGCTCGCCCCGAACACCTTTATCAGTACGGCGTGATGGGCCTGATCTATGCCAAGGAAATCCTCGGCATCAAGAACCCCAGCGTCGGGATGATGAACATCGGCAGCGAAGAAGGCAAGGGCAATGACCTTTATCGGGACACGCATACGCTGCTTTCAAAAAGTCGACTGCGGGGGCGATACGTCGGCAACGTCGAAGGCCGAGGCCTCTACCAGGGCGAAGCGGATGTGCTGATTTGCGAAGGCTTTGTTGGCAATGTCGTGCTGAAAGTCAGCGAAGGTATGGCCGACTTCCTGTTCAAAGCGATCACGCCGCACGTCGTCGGAGCTTTGGACAAAGAACGCGACATCGCGAAGCGAGCGTTTCAGCAGATCGGACGACAGTATCAGTACAGCGAGCAAGGTGGTGCTCCGCTGCTGGGTATCGACGGAGCCTGCGTCATCTGTCACGGATCAAGCGATGCTCGAGCGATTCAGAACGCGATCAAGTCGTCGATCAAGCTCATGAACCGCGATATTAACGGACAGATCACGGCTGACCTGTCCGAAGAAATGGTCGCCGCAGACGCCGGCTGACCGCGACTGGCGAGCCGTTGGGATTTGAGTGTGCCACTGGCTCTGCCAGTGCTTATTCTCCTGCGGAGTAACGACCGGAGCAACCAGTGGCGGAGCCAGTGGCACACTTCCACAAAGACTGCAAAAGCAAAATCCGTGTTAAATTTCCACGAGCACTCTGTTGCTCACTCGTGTGAAGACTACTCCTGAAAATACTTTAGATCGCTATCGAGTTCTTCCGGCGCATTCCGCCGGACAACTGGAGAAAATCATGACAACCGCATTTATGTTTCCTGGCCAGGGTGCTCAGCACGTCGGCATGGCAAAGACCATCGTCGAAAACCACTCGGCAGCCAAAGAACTCTTCGAACGAGCGAACGAAGTCCTCGGCCTGGACCTGGCAAAGCAGTGCTTCGAAGGCCCGCAGGACGAACTCGACAAAACGGACATCAGTCAGCCGGCCCTCTTTGTCTGCAGTTTCGCGGCTTTGGAAATTCTCAAAGCTGAACAGCCAGACGTCGTCGAGCAGTGCTCAATGGCCGCCGGCCTGAGCCTCGGCGAGTACACCGCTTTAACGTTTGCCGGAGCGATCTCGTTCGAAGACGGACTGAAGCTCGTTCGGAAACGCGGCCAGGCCATGCAGGCTGCTGCCGACGCAGCGCCATCGGGCATGGTCAGCGCTCTGCTGCTGAGTGATGAGCAGGTCGACGACGTTGTCGCCAAGGCGACCGAAGCGGGCGGCATCTGGGTCGCCAACCGACTTTGCCCCGGCAACACCGTTCTGTCAGGCGACACCGCGGCTTGCGGCCGAGCAGCAATCCTGATCGAAGAAGCCGGCGGACGACCGATTCCACTTTCCGTCGCCGGAGCATTCCACACGCCATTCATGCAGCAAGCGGTCGAGCAGCTCGCCGAAGTTCTGGAAACCGTCGAGATCACCGCTCCACGAATTCCGGTCATCTCGAACGTCGACGCCCAGCCGCACACCGATCCGGCCGACATCCGATCGATCCTCGTTCAGCAGGTCGTGAACCCGGTCCTCTGGGAAAAATGTGTCCGCCGCATGCTGGACGACGGAGCCGACCACTTCTACGAAATCGGCCCGGGCAAAGTATTAAAGGGTCTGATGAAACGCATCGCTCGCAAAGTTCCGTGCGACGTAATCAACGACTCACCGTAGGGTGGACACTGCCCGCCAGCGACAATGTTGGGTGGCACAGGTTGCTTGCAACCTGTGCGGCGCAGCCGCCAGAGGTTATTCACCTGCCACTCGGAATTCCTCTTGTCGCTACGCGACATTGGCTGCAAGCAACCAGTCCCACCCATTCCGTAAGCGCAGACAAACCAGGCCTGAACCGCGAACGCAGTGTTCCGGTCCTATCGCAGGCAGAACGTTCTTCCTGGTATGAAGAGCCGCGACCTGTATCCACTTAATTTCGAAATTTGAAGGTGAAGACCGTGTTTGAGACAGTTGCCGTGATTGGTGCCACGGGTGCCGTTGGAACCATCATTCTTGAACTGCTGGAAAAGCGAGACTTCCCGGCAAAACAGTTTCGATTGCTCGCGTCAGCTCGAACGGCCGGCACAAAAATCACTCTCAAAGGTCAGGAAATCACGGTCGAGGAATTGACGCCCGATTCTTTCAAAGGCGTCGACCTGGTCATCGCCAGCACGCCTGACGATACCGCCGCCGAGTTCCTTCCCTACGCGGTCAAAGCCGGCTGCAAAGTGATCGACGAGTCCGGCTACTGGCGCATGAATCCCGAAGTCGCACTGGTCGTACCGGAGATCAATCCGGAGGCCGCGTTGAACGCCAAGGGCATCATCGCCAGCCCGAATTGCTCGACAACACAGATGGTCGTTGCACTGAAGCCGCTGCACGACGCAGCCCGAGTGAAGCGAGTCATCGTCTCCACCTACCAGGCCACCAGCGGCGCAGGCCTGCAGGGTAACCGAGATCTGGAAGCGGGCTCGCGAGCTCACCTGGCCGGTGAAGATTACGAATACAAAGCCTTTGCCTACCCGATCGCCTTCAACGCGATCCCGCAAATCGGCGGGCACAAAGAAGACGGCTACACCAGCGAAGAAATGAAAATGGTGTACGAGACTCGCAAGATTCTCGGCGACGAATCAATCCTCGTGAATCCAACCTGCGTCCGAATTCCTGTCGCCAATTGCCACAGCGAAGTCATTACCGTTGAGACCGAGCGACCGGTTTCTCCGGAAGAAGCCCGCGAGCTTTTCTCAAATTTCCCCGGCATCACCGTCGTCGACGACCTCGACGCCAAACAGTACCCGATGCCCAGCACCTGCGACGGCAGCGACGAAGTCTTCATCGGCCGAATCCGCAAAGACATCTCTCACCCGAACGGGTTGAACTTCTGGTGCGTAAGCGACAACCTGCGAAAAGGTGCGGCAACCAACGCTGTGCAAATCGCAGAACTGCTGGCGAAACATCAGTCCTAGCAGTTCATTAAATATTAATTAGCGTGACAATCTCCAGGTGTGCCACTGGCTCTGCCAGTGCTGATTATCAAGTCACTCCCAAACAGTGCCTGCACTGGCGGAGCCAGTGGCACACATTTTCAACGAACTTTCAGGCGCGGCAGTCCACTGCTTCCCGCATTTCAAAAGGCGAGATCGTCATGTGGAATATTATCATCGGAATTGCGTTCGTTATCGGCGGCCTCAGCGGGCAGTTGGCCCTGCGAGGCTTCGACAGCCCTGAAGGACTCGCGGCGTTCGGTGGCATTCTGATCGTCTGGGGAATCGTCCAGACGGTACGAGCAAAGAACGCAGAATAAAATTACGTCGCGAACGATTCCACAAAGCACTTTCGACCAGAGATACGCCGAAGGCGTTGTACTCAAAAGCCTGGAGTCAGCCGCGCAGCGGCGCCACCCCAGGACCAGGAAAATTTGGGCATGTACCCTGCAAGGGTTCTACAAAAGCTGGAATCCAAAACTGATGTGCAACCCCTTCAGGGTTGATCTACTCGACTAACGCAACCAGGGGTGGCGCCGCTTCGCGGCTGACCCCTGGCTAATGGATAAAACGCCTTCGGCGTAAAAAGGTAAAACCATGAACGCATTTCAATATCGCGACGGAGAACTCTTCTGTGAGGACGTCGCCGTCACTCCACTGGCTGAAGAGTTCGGTACTCCGCTGTGGATTTACTCGAAGGCTCAATTGCTGCATCAGCTCGGGCAGATTCAGGAAGCCTTCGCCGACGTTGACCCGGTGATCTGCTACTCCGTGAAAGCCAACTCGAACCTCACACTTCTTCGCACGATGAATGAAGCCGGCGCGAGCTTCGACGTTGTTTCCGGCGGAGAACTCTTCCGAGTCAAGCAGGCCGGCGCCGACACAACTCGCGTCGTCTTCGCAGGCGTCGGCAAGACTGACGACGAAATCCGTTTCGCGCTGGAATGCGACATCCTGAAGTTCGACGTTGAGAGCGAAGCCGAACTCGATGCGATTTCAGCCGTCGCTTCCTCGATGGGCAAAGTCGGCCGAGTCGCTCTTCGACTCAACCCGGACATTGACGCAAAGACTCACGAGAAGACGACCACCGGTAAAAAGGGCAACAAGTTCGGCATGGACATCGAACGTGCCGGGCAACTCGCCGACAAAGTGCTGGCCGATCCGCATCTGAAACTCAGCGGGATTCACATGCACCTCGGCTCGCCGATTCACTCGACCGAGCCTTACGAACGAGCCGCCCAGAAGGCCATCGAGATCGTTCGCGAGTACCGCGCCAAAGGTCACGACATCAGCTGGATCAACCTCGGCGGCGGCTTCGCCATCAGCTATCGGCACGAAGAAGGCCTTACCGCTGCTGAATACGCAAAAGTCATCGTGCCGGCGATTAAGGAAGCCGGGTGTCGTCTCGCGTTGGAGCCGGGTCGGTTCATCGCGGGAAACTCGGGCGTGCTGATCAGCAAGGTCATCTTCACCAAGCGTGAAGGCGGTAAGCTGTTTTACATTCAGGACGGCGGCATGAACGATCTCGTCCGACCCGCAATGTACGACGGATTTCACCGAGTGTGGCCCGTCAAGCCAGCTGTTGAAATGCCAGCCGACGCCGAGTCACAACCTGAAGGCACTGAAGCGGCCGACGTCGTCGGTCCCATTTGCGAATCGTGCGACTACCTGGCGAAGGATCGCTTCCTCCCACCGATGGAACGCGGCGACCTGCTTTGCACCTATAGCGCCGGAGCTTACGGCACGGTCATGAGCAGCAACTACAACTCGCGGCCGCGCGGCACCGAGATCATGGTTGACGGAGACTCGTACCGCATCGTGCGTCGCAAGGAAAACTACGAGGACCTGGTCAGGCACGAACTGGTCGATTAAAGTCGCTCCGCTCTGTTGATCTTTCATTGCAGAGTTCGTTGAAACTTTCTGCGGCTTCCCGCCGGGTGCCGCGAGTTTCCATGCACTCTGCTTTTTTATTTCGTATCGCACTGCGGAAATTGATCATGTCTACGACCGAGATTTTTGAAGCACGGACTCCGATCGCGCGCGAAGATTTGAAAGCCGACGAGAACCTCTGCGAATACTGCACGGCCAAATGTTGTCGCTACTACGCCTTCCCGATCGATACTCCGAAGAAGTGGAAGGACTTTGACTATATGCGTTGGTACCTGCTGCACGGCAAGGCGGCGATCTTCGTCGACGAAGGCACGTGGTACATCATGGTCTACGCTGACTGTAAGCACCTGCTGCCAAACAATGGCTGCGGTACTTACGAAACTCGGCCACAAATTTGCCGCGAATACACCACCAAAGACTGCGAGTACGACAACGATTCCGGATACGACCAGCTCTTCGAATCTCCCGAGCAGATTGAAGAGTACGCCGAAGCGATGCTGCCGCTTAAGAAGCGTTCTCCGTGGTCACGCGAGCGTGCCATGGGCCTCAACCTTCCGGTCATCAGCGGATAACACTCATGTGGTTCACCGAAGACGCCTGGTCGCCGATTATTCTCTGCACAGTCGTCGCGGCGATTTTCTTCATCGCCTTCATGACGACTCAACGAGCCAGATTCCTCATTGCGTTGCCGTTGTTGCTGCTTGCGGCGATCACGATTTACTTCGCCGAAATCGCCATCGTCACGGACGGCGAACAGGTTGAGAAGAATCTGCTTGATCTTGTCGACACGTTTGTTGCGGAGTCAAACCAGTTTGGATCCGGTTCGGGCGTGATCCCGGAACAGGCTCGTTGCCAGTCGTTCTTCGCGGAAACCAACACGGTCGATCGAACGCGTGTCGTCGCGGCTTTAATGTTTGTCCGGGTTGAAGGCGACATTCGAGTCACGGATGTCAAAATTCAGCTGACGAACCAGGACACGATGGCCGTC
The DNA here is from genome assembly GCA_937899075.1 of uncultured Planctomyces sp. Taxonomy (GTDB): domain Bacteria; phylum Planctomycetota; class Planctomycetia; order Planctomycetales; family Planctomycetaceae; genus JABMPE01. Next base: position 8,278 of record CALDJX010000212.1, read on the forward strand.
ACTCACTTTCGCGCGAACGCAACATTTGCCGCGGGTTCACAAAGTGGGCACCACCCATCACGCTGGGAGATGACCTGGCAGAAGCAGGCTGGCGAGTGGAAGATCACACGCACTCGAATGCTGAACGTCGTTAACGGTCAGGAAATTCAGGTTCCCGGAGTTGACCGCTAAACCTGTACGGAGCGTTTGATGACGATCGACTTTCAAAGCGTGCAGCTTCCCGCAGACCTTGCCGCCCGGGACGTAGCTTCGGCGACAATCGTTGCGTTCACGGAAGGGCCGGCTGCAACTGCTGACGGAACGGTCTACTTCAGCGACATCGCCAACAATCGAATCATGAAGTTTAATTCGGTGTCCGGAACGACGAGCGTTTTTCGAGAACCCAGCGGTCGAGCAAATGGCTTGCTGTTTGACCCTCAAGGCCGGCTGCTCGCGTGCGAAGGCAACGAGTTCGGCGACAACGACGGCAACCGCCGGATCACTCGCACCAATCTGGCAACGGGCGAAGTCGAAGTGTTGACGGACAGCTTCGAAGGAAAGAAGTACAACGCGCCCAACGACATCGCCGCGTGCAGCAACGGGCAAATCTTTTTCACCGATCCGTGCTACGGCGATCGCTCGACGATGGAACTGGATCATGACTCGGTTTACCGGATCGACGTCGACGGCTCTGTTTCGCGAGTGATCACTCAACCGGAAATCCAACGCCCCAACGGCATCGCAATCAGCCCCGACGAGAAAACACTCTACCTGGTCGACAGCTGCCCGGTCGTCGGCGGCAATCGAAAGATCTGGAAGTTCGATCTGTCACCCGCTGGCGAAGTCAGTAACCAGCAGGTCGTCATCGATTTCGCTCCGGGCCGCGGTGGTGACGGAATGGCGGTTGCTCAGAATGGCGATCTCTACATCGCCGCTGGCATTGCTCGACCTCGAGGTCCGCACGAATCGACCATCGTTCCGCCCGGCATCTGGATCGTGACTCCAGACGGAGAAGTCAAAGGCCGCATTCCGATCCCCGAAGACGTGCTCACCAACGTGACGTTCGGCGGTGACGACCTGCAGACTCTTTTTATTGCCGCCGGCAAGACGCTGTTTTCAATTCGCGTCGAAACTCCAGGCTTCGTCGTTCATCGCCCACACCATTGACTATCTGCCTGAAGACCGATTGGTAAACATGCCAGCGCCAAAGAAAGTTACTGCGAGTAAACGTTCGTCTGACGAGGTTGAAAAGTCAGCGGCCGAGTCCTTCGCTGAAGAATGCACAGGGCTAAATTGCGGAACGATCCTCGCGGACCCTCCGTGGCAATTCACCAACCGAACCGGCAAGGTCGCGCCTGAGCATGGTCGACTGAATCGTTATCCGACGCTCAAACTCGACGACGTCAAAGCAATCCCCGTTCACGTCGCGGCTGCCGAGAAGAGCCATCTTTACTTATGGGTACCCAACGCGCTGCTCGCTGAGGGTCTCGCCGTCATGGAAGCCTGGGGGTTCACCTACAAGTCGAACCTCGTCTGGCACAAAGTTCGGAAGGACGGAGGACCAGACGGTCGAGGCGTCGGGTTCTACTTTCGCAACACGACGGAACTCATCCTGTTCGGAGTCCGTGGCTCGATGAGAACGCTGGCTCCCGGTCGACGCCAGGTGAACATCATCAAGTCTCGAAAACGCGAGCACTCACGCAAACCTGACGAGCTGTACCAGGTGATCGAAGACTGCAGCCCCGGCCCGTACCTGGAACTCTTCGCCCGCGGAGCATTCAGCCCGAACTGGAACGTCTGGGGAAACCAGGCTGACGACTACGAGCCCGACTGGCCAACCTACGCGAACCACAGCCAGTCGAAAAAGGCTGACGTGGAATAGGCAGCAGTCTTCTTTGCCAACGGTCACGCAGCTCTGCCGTGGCGGCCGGTTGAGAATGTGTGCCGTCCACTGTTTCGGGCTTCTTCGATGTTTTCAAACGCCGGAATCAAGCCGCTTCTGTTTTCAGTTCTCTCCGAGGTTGTGAGTTTTTCAATTCGCCGGCGGTAGGCTGGAACAAGCACTGCGCAGTTCCGGCAATTCGAATGGTTATTGACATGCCCTCTGCCGGAACTGCGCGGCGCTTGTTCCAGCCTACTAAAAACTCACAGCTCTCTCAGTGACCGCACCCGGCTACGCCTGGCAGGCTGGGTAAGATTTTCGGGTTTTGCCGATTTTTCGGACTCAAATGTCCGGATTCGCTGCGGCAGAGGCCCCAGCTTTGCCGAATTAACTGATCAGGACATGTAGCGAAACCGCTACAACCGGTCCGGTTATGCAGCATCCGAGAGAACTCGAAGTTCGGAAACAAGGCGACCTGCGATGTTGAACGCACGGCCGACAACTCGATCAAGTCTTCAGTGCCTGATACTCAGCGCGTGTGTGGCAGTCGGCCTGTCACTCGAAGCACGCGGTCAGGAACTTCTGGAGTTCGCAGACACGGCGTCCATGTCTGGAGTGACTTACGGATCTCCGCTGGACCGACTTCCGAATCTTCTGGGAGACTACTTCCAGTCGACCGGGCAGCAGAACGCCACGTTTCGTCCAGAGCCAGCCGCGCCTGCAACTGCCTCAGGAGCCGGAGTTGGATTGGGAGCGGGAGCCGACCCAGTCGTACTCGACGCCGCCAGCAACCGGTTTGTCTACATCGATGGAAGCAACAATCTGCTGGTGCCAGGTAATGTCGGACTCGGTTCTGAATTCGTGTTCTTCCGAGCTGTCGGTGGCGGCCTTTTGACCGAGACAACAAACGCCGCCGGAGTCACGGGCTTCTTCGGGCTCGAGCGAGTTTCGATTGACAGCACATCCGGAGCCCAGACAGTCACCAGTTCGATCGACATTCTCAGCGGCACCACACCGGCAACGGTCACGGACCCGGTCAGCGGAACACCGTTCACGGCGACCCCAGCCAGTGCGACCCTTTCCGCCACGAAAGGGACGACCATCACCCCATCGCTCGGCAACGTGGGGCTGCTGAAGATGGCATCCGGCGGCAGCCCGATTCCTCGCGATCGGTTTTTCTTCAACTACAACTATTTCGAATCCGTTCCGCTGGCAAACACCGCGAGTGTCAACCAGTTCGTGCCGGGTTTCGAAAAGACATTCATGAACGGCCTGATGTCTGTTGAAGCGAGGTTCCCGTTCGCGGCGACGCTCGACAACGACGTGACGGTCAATGGCTCGACCGGAACCAGCACGGGCCAGATCGGCGACATGTCGCTCGCGCTGAAAAGTATTTTTTCGGAGGGCGACAACTGGCTGGTGAGTGGCGGTCTGCAACTCGTCCTTCCGACCGCTGAAGACACCTCGTACAGCGTCACGGACGGAGCTTCGACTCGCGAGTTCATTCGCATCGAAAACGAAGCCGTCCACGTCATGCCATTTCTCGGAGCATCATACATCGCCGATGGTGGACTGTTTCTGCAGGGCTTCTTTCAGATCGACGTCGACGCGAACGGCATGCCCGTCTATGCGAACTCCAGCCCGTTCGGGGCGGGGACGATGACGCAGGTCGGCAGCCTGAACGCGGCCACAATGATGTATCTCGACGTGAGCGCCGGCTACTGGCTTGTCCAGGAACCCGCCGACTCAACAGAAACTCTTACAGCCATCATGCCGCTGCTCGAACTGCACCTGAGCCGGTCACTTAACAAATCTGAATCCGTCAACTTTTCGCCGCTCGGATCGATCGGTCGAGAAGACGACTTTCAACTGTTGAACACGACTTTCGGGATGGTGTTCGAGTTTCAGCACAACACAACGATCTCCGCCGGCTACGCAACTGCGATTCCCGGCGGAAAGGATGATGACTTCGAAGGCGAGTTTCGCCTGCATGTGTCACACCGGTTCGGAACGAACTGACACGCGACGTCGCGGATAGACACCAAATTCACGGATGAAACCACCGGGACGGCCGCATCGTCGTATCCGTCCCGGAAAACTGTCGCGAGGGATTGCAATGAGCTTCGGTCATTGGCTGGCAGCGTTTACAAAAAGAGTTCCCGCGCGATCACGCAGTCGTCGTCCGTCCGGGAAGCATCGTCGACCGGCATCACCTGCCACGGTTGTGAGTGAAAATCTTGAAAGCCGCATCTTACTGGCAGCGGCGGCCGTTACCGGAATGAGACTCGACATTGTCGACAGCGGTTCCGAGGCAAATGACATCACACTGTCAGTTTCCGGCGCAGACCTGATCGTTAACGATTCAGCCAATGCACTATCCGCCGGCGCGGGCACGACGCAGGTTGATGCAAATACGATTTCTGTACCGCTGGCTTCTGTTGATACCGCAGCGTTTTCGCTGGGAGCCAATGACGACTCGCTGACCGTCGACTTTCAAACGGGAAGCCCAACGCTGACCGGCGGCATCATCTATGACGGCGGCGACGGGCGCGATGTTCAAATAGTGAACTTCAGCGACGACGGCGGAGAAACCGACATGGTCACCGTCACGGATGGCGGCGGTGGTCGAATCGATGTCGCACGAACGGCTTCCGGCACGCTGGGAGCATTCTCGCTGAGCCTCGGAACGGTCGAAACGGTTGTACTGAATCTGCTCGACGGTAACGACACCGTCGACGGCTCAGCGTCACCCATTGGCCTGACGATCAACGGCGGCGACGGCGCAGACAGCGTGACCGGCTCGGGCTTTGTTGACCGAATCAACGGCGACGCAGGCAACGACACACTGGCCGGGCTCGACGGCGCCGATGTCATCAGCGGCGGAGTTGGTTCTGACGCCATCCGCGGCGATGACTCCGCATCCGGAACGGGCGGAGCAGACACGATCGTTGGCGGCGTTGCCAATCCGATGGTGACCTTCCGAACGAACTTCGGCGACATCCCGATTGAACTCTTCGCTGATCAGGCACCGAACACGGTCGCCAGTTTTCTCGACTACGTCGACGATGATGACTACATCAACTCGTTCATCCATCGATCAATCCCAGGGTTCGTCATCCAGGGCGGTGGTTTCACAACGTCGCAGGAAACCTTCGTCCAGGGCACCACGGTCGTTTCTGCCGTGCCGACAAATCCGCCGATTCTCAACGAAGGAAACGGTG
>CALDJX010000213.1 GCA_937899075.1 uncultured Planctomyces sp.
CCTGAGCATTACGCAACGGCATCCCGCTGCGTCGCCGATCGCAGTGATGCGATCAGCTCGTCTGGCCGCACGGGTTTCAGCAGGAACTCTTTAACGCCCGCGTCGGTTGCCTGCTCGATTGTCTCATCGTCGGCGTGCCCGCTGATCAGAATCACGGGTATTGTGATTCCGTCGCGACGTAGCCGGTGAAAGAGTTGCAGTCCGTTCATGCCTGGAAGTCGCAGATCGGCAAGGACGCAGCCGCAGTGGGAAGTGGCAAGCTGAGTCATTGATTCTGCTGAGTCGAGCATTGATTCTGCAGACTCGAAGCACAACGTCGTGAAGCCAGACAGCGAAAACAGCAGTTCGGTGGACTTACGCGTTTCAAGATCATCTTCGACCACGTAAATCGTTGGTTTCTGTTCTGTCATGCTTGTCTTCTTTGGCCTGATTTACGGCTGAATTGTCAGGTGTCCGGTGGGGCGAAGAGGCAGCTCGATCGTGAATGTCAGGCCGGCTTCCGCGTTCTTCGACACCGACAGTTGGCCATCGTGTTTTTCAACGATTGTTCGGCTGAGGGCCAGACCGATCCCCAGGCCGCTGGGTTTCGTCGAGAAGAAGGCGTCAAACATCTGATGAGACTCTCCGGCGAATCCATGGCCGGCATCACAGACGCGGATAATAATATTCTGCGAGTTCGATTCTGTAATGACGGTCACAATCCGGTCGTCGAGCGACGCATCTTGCATCGCTTCGCAGGCGTTGCGAAGCAGATTGACCAGAACCTGTTGAATCTGAACTGAGTCCGCGAATGTTTCGTTCTGGCTGGCGTTCAGGCGTAATTCGGTTTGAATCCTGTGGCGAGTAAACTCAGTTGCCGAAAGTTTCAACGCGTCGATAACCAGTGCGTGGACGTCGACATGGCTCAGTTGGCTCTCGCTCTTTCTAGTGAAATTTTGCAGCCTGCGAATGATTTCTGCGATTCCCTGGACCTGGTTCACAATCTTTCTGGCGACGTCGCCGACCGAAGGAGCGGCCTGTCCTTTCTCGGTCGCTGCTTCGAGGACGCCGCAATAAGTCGAGACTGATTGCAGCGGCTGATGAATTTCGTGAGCGATTCCGGCGACCATTTCGCCCATCGCACTGAGTCGGCCGACGTGGAAGAGCTGGTCCTGCTGCTCGTTGACGCGTCGCTCGCTTTCTGACCGCAGAGCTTCTTCTGTTTTGCGACGTTCGGTTTCCTCGGTCAGTTTTGTGAGAGTGTGCTGGAGTTCGTCCTGTTTGCGTTGATTCAGTTGCTGCATCTGAAAATCGCGCCGCAGGTTTTCAACATGCGTGGCACACATGATGAACGCTGCAAGTGGCGTGATGACAAAGCACCCAAGTACAGCGTCCGGCCCCATGTTCAGGCCAGCGAGGTGAAACGACGTCAACCAGGTGGCTGCGAACGCCAGAAAGTGCAGGAAGAACCAGTGTGTGGAGAGGCAATAGGTGCTGCTTGCCAGAAAGACGATCGCCAGGCCAATGCCGGGGCCTTGTTCAGAACCAAAGATGATTCCCATCGAAGCCGGGATCAGGAATGCAACCGTAAGTGCCAGTGCGGCAAGATTGGAGCGGCGCTCGAATCCCGGCCAGCGGACTGCCGATTCGATTCCGACCAGAAGAATCACCGCAGATCCAAACAGAACTGCGGCCAGCTCAAACCGGTTTTCGATGTGGTAGTAGAAGGCTGCGACCGGTGCCGCAATCAGCAGAATCAGCACGGCGATCCAGGTGTAGGCCCGCAGCTTGTACGTTCTGATTCGAGCCAGAAACGTCGCTTCGGTGTCATCTGGCATGAGATCCGGTACGCGAAACAAAGGGTTTCGCGAGGGCTGCCAATCGGTCAGATCGTCTGCGTGCGGCTGGGGACTGTCGTGTTGCGGAGCCAATGTTAAGAAACCCGATAGATCGTTGCGGTATTCCGCAAGGATGTTGGCGGGCTGGCAGAATCGCGTCAACGCCGATTCCGCATGGCAATCACACGGCTATTTGAAGTCGAACGGCCAGTTGAGTGTTGCTCGAAACTCGCCGTCGGAGCTGCTGCTGTTTCCGCCGACTCCGGTGCCGTAGCCGAACGAGAAATACCTGCCTTCGTGAAGGTCGAAGGTGACTCCGGCGAGGATGTTCGCGACGGTGCGGTCCTGCGAAATGTCGAACAGTCGATAGCTGTTGCCCCGAACCACCGAGCCGTCGCTGAAGCCCTTGTCAAAGTGAAATTCCATGACCGGAGCCCAGCGTCGAATCATGCTCTCGTCGTCAGAGTCAGACCAGTAGCCGGCGGAAACGTCCCATAGCAAATGAGACGCGTCGCGGATTCGCCCAACCTGTTGCAGGCCCATTCCAGAGAGATTGACTTCCGCTTCGTTGCGGCCGGCCGGCAGGTCGTACTCGATGAAGCTCTGCATGAAAAAATGCTCGTCCGGCACGAAGGCCATCGCCAGAAACGGCTTCATGTGGAGAGCTTCGTTGACCAGGCGCAGCAACGGTTTGCCGGCCGCCGAGTTAACCTCGACATCGCTTCCTGTCGGAAGTGACAGTCCGAGTCCGCCGGAAATCATCATGTGCTCGTTTGAGCCGAGTTCGTGCTTGAGGATGACCAGTGCGTTGCCGGTTTCAGTCTGTGCAGCACCTCGGCCATTCTCGAGGACAAGCTGATGGTCCATCGACGCTGCAAACGGAAGGCGCACTTCGACAGAGAACTCACCTTCACCGATCTTTTTTTCAATGCCGATCGTGTAGCGGTCAAAGTTCTCGGACCGGTTGAATGGGACGCCGTTCTTGACCAGCGAATAATCAAAGTACAGTCGGTCGGTAGGGACGGCGCTGGAGTTTGCTCCAACACTTGACCGACCGAGCAGTCCGTCAGCGCTGGGGCTGGGAATTGGCACGTTGACGACGTAGTCGAACGAGTAAAAAGCGTCCAGCATGTCGCCGGCTGCTAATGGGCGATCGAATGGGGACAGAGGTGCCGGCGCCACAGATTCTGTGCGACCGGAACGGATGACGCCGCTGGTTGTCGGGTCGAAGACGGTTTGACCGTTGATTGTGTTGGCTGTCTGAAAGGCTGCGTCGACCGCGGTGTTGTAGGTGCCCGGCGGCGGTTGAACTCCCACAACATCGTAAGGCTGAAACGTTGCTGCAAAAGCCGCGTTGACTTCATCCAGGGTGTGAGTCGTCGTGAAAGTGGCGGTGTCCGCGATGGTGCCCACGACATTCTGTGGTGGCAGACGTAGCTTTTGGCGGAAGAGTGTTTGCAGGCCTCCGACGGTCGACACGGTGCCAGGTCGGTTGATATCGACCGGGCCGGCTCCACTGAACGTGACCGGAGCGCCGCCAGCTCCAAGTGCTCCCAGGACGTTGTCCTTCGGAACGACGATCAGGCGATCGATCGGAAACATCAGTCGGCCACTGCCAGGGCCTCGTGAGAAGCTGCCGATCATCGGCGGGATTTCGAGATGATGGTGGCCGCCGTGTCCGGAACCGTGATCATCGCCGTGCCCGCTTCCATGATCATTACCGTGGCCGCTCCCGTGACCAGCGCCGTGGGAGTCGCCATGTCCTTCACCGTGTGGCCCCACGACGAATTCAGAATGTCCGCTGTCTTGGTCGCTCAGGTGAGAATGCCCGGCTGAATGATCGCCGTGAGCTTTCAAATGTTCCGGGGTATCGTGGTCGACTTTGTGGTGAGCTTTGGCGGGTTCATCGGAAGCCGGTGGGGCAGGAACGTTGTTCCGGTCTTCGATGGAAAACTTGACCGGGACAAAGGAAGCCTCCGCGGCTTGCTGCTGCTGAAAGTCTGCCGGCAGAAAATAGCCATCCTGAGCGATGGCCGATCCGCTGCACATTGCTGTTGCCGTCAGGCCGCAAAACACGCTTCCGAATCGCAGATTGCGAGACGTCGACATTTCAATCGCTGTTCTGGCGGAGTTTCCCAGCCATCTCAGAAACATTGCATCTCTCCGGCACCCGGTCATCAATTTGAGCTGCACGAACTGCGCAGGCTCGGCCACAGAAGCGGCTTCAATCCTGATCGGCAGATTCACCAGCCGGAATAACCCTCAGATCCGGATCAGTCGAAAAAAAGTGCAGAATCGGCACTATTTGCGAGGCGGTGTCACCGGATTGGCGTGGGGTATGTACAGATCTGCAAGCCGGTCGGGGTGAATTCCCAGATGCTCGGCGGTAAGCAGGCACCAGTTTCTGATCGTCTGCCGGATCGCCCCGTGCTTCTTCCATCGTCGGGAGCTGATGTGCAGCGGCCCCGGCAGCAGTGCCAGACGCCCGACGTCCCGCAGCGATTTCATCAGTCGAACGTCTTCCATGAGCCGCACGTCTGGGAAGCCGCCCAGACCGTTGAAAACTTCGCGCCTCAGAAAGATTCCCTGGTCACCGTACGCGATGCGTGTGGAACAGACTCTGAGTGCGTCGCCGGCTTCGACAAGCCGAAACAGCAGTCCGTCGGCGTCGATGCGATGATAAAACGCTCCGCCAGGAATCGCGGGCGACTCCAGCGTTCGTTCAATCTGCTGCCTTGCTTCCGGAATGAGCCACGTGTCGGCGTGTAGAAAAAGCAGCACGTCCCCCGTCGCCGAAGCAGCTCCGGCGTTTTGTTGCCGCGCACGTCCACGCCGGCATTCGATGACTGAACAATCGAGCGTCCTGGCAATCGCGACCGTGTCATCCGTGCTGCCGCCGTCAGCGACGATGACTTCGTGTGGCGACAGGGCGAGCGACGTTTCAACCGCTCGTTGAATCGACTCGGCTTCGTTCAAGGCCGGGATGATGACAGACAGTTTCACGTTGCAAGCTGACTACAAGCTGTAAGGCTTCAATTATCAGAAAGTGTCAAGTAGGTCAGGCTCTGCCTGACGGAATCAACAGATAGAACTAACCACGGAAGGCAATAACCAGGAGCACTGAAGCTGGCAGCTTCGTCAACGTTGACGAAGCTGCCAGCTTCAGTGCAGTCCTGGGGATCGTCGTTAATCAAGCGAACTGTACCGTGCTGCTTCCAGCTCAACGATCCGGGCGGTCGCGTCTACCGGCCAGGTCTGAACTCTGCGAATTTCACCGAGAGATTGAGCGATGGCGTCGACGACCGCCGCTTCGAGACTTTCAACGTTTTCGGAAGTTGCGGTCTTCTCCTGGAAGGATTCGGAGAGATCACGCAGTCCCGGAATCTGCGGCGCGTGCGTTGAACGTTCCAGAATGATGCTGCCATGTTGAAGGACCGCTCCTTTGCGACGCCGCTGAGCACTGCCGACAACTTTGTGACCGTTGCAGTGAATGTCGTGCCGATCGCCGCGGACGAAGCAGAGGAATGGCTCGTCGGATTTGGCGTTGTCTTCGCCGCGCATCGAGCAGTCTGCTCCGAAATCCCGCAGCACGTCGATGATGGCTTTGTGAACTCGGCCGTAGAGTTCCGTCGGAATCTGTGTCAAAGGATCGTCGGCCGGGATTACGAACGAGTAAGTCAACTCGTGGTGATGCAGAATCGCGCCGCCACCAGACAGGCGTCGCACAGCGGCGAGATTCTGAAACGTTGTCGACAGTGCTTCGTCGTCCGAGTCCTGGAAGTAGCCGAGCGAAACTGTGGGCTCTTCCCAGCGGTACATGCGGACTGCCTTGAGACCGTCTGACAGCGCGGCTTCAAGCAGGTACTCGTCCGTCGCCATGTTCCATGATCCGGAGCGAGCGGCGGACTCAATCATCAACAACACGGCGTCGGATGTCGGCTGGTTATCAGGTGGTTTGTGCTCAGGCATTGACCGATTCCAGGATCTCGGACGCGGCTCGGTTGCCGTGGTGAAAGGCTTCTTCGAAGAGCGGGATTCCGCTCAAGGCACTATGTGCAAAGTGGACGTTGCCGAACGGGCGCGAGCATTCACTTCGAGCCGGGCCGCTGATGAAACCGGGAGTTGGGCGAATCATCGCGTGCCCCCACCGCATGATGTCAAGCCGCCTGGTCAGGCTGCGGATTTCCGGGTGAGCGCGTTCCAAATCCGACAGCACGACGTCCGCCCATTCATCCCACGAAAGTTTAAGCAGTCGTTCGCGGGCAACTTTGGGTGATGCGTCACAAAGCGGGTAGTAATAAGTCAGGACCGTCGGTCCCCTATCGATGCCACGCTGATGAGTCGCCGTGACGTAGCCCAGCGACGGGCTGTCGTAAATCACGTTATCCCAACTCATGACGAAGCCGTTCTCGGGTGGCCGATCGTCAAGATGCAGGTTCGCGACGAGCCAGCCTCCGAATTCGAAATCTTTGATGCTGGCCGGTCCGAATTCGCGATAACCCGAAATCAGATGCGGTGCGAGAAACGGCGGCGCTGCAAAGATGACGTACTTTGCCTTCCAGCCGCGGACTTCAGGCTGTGCACCGCCTGACGTACGAAATGCGACGACGCTTGCTAACCCTGTGCCTTCGCTCAATCCGAATTCTGGCGGCACGACTTGCGACACCGCATGTCCGGTCAGGATGTGATCGGCAACTGACTCGCGAAGATGAGCAACCAGTCGGCCGTTGCCTTCGGGCCAGGTAATGAACGATTGCGATTCCTCTCCCGGTTTGCTGACTCTCGCGGCAAAGTAGAAGAGCCCCGCCCAAGCACTGGTTTGATCAAGGCTCAAGCCGTAGTCGTCGCGACAGGCGTAGTCGACGTACCACTTGAGGTGCCGCGACGTCCAACCGCGATCCGTCATCCATTGCTGCATGGACAGCTTGTCGAGAGCCAGAACCTCGGCATCGGTCGAGCACTCTGCAACCGGGATTGAGAATGCTCGTTTGCCGTCAGGGTCTCGCCAGGCGACCCAACGGTCGATCTCTGCCTGAAAGGCGTTGAGCTGAGCGACGTCGTCCTCCGATGCCTGATCCCAGGGGAACAACCCTTCCTGCCATTGGCCGTCGATGAAAAGCCGTTCTTGAGGATCGCGACAAAGAAACTGCTCGGCGACGATCGGTGTTCCGTCATCGTCGCGGCCTTCGAGCAGGTCCATTTCATCGAGCAGGTCGATCAACTCGGTGTTGTGCGGAAGCGGCACGGGCAGGTAATGGGCGGCCCACGGGTACGCGATGACCGGCGATTCTCCACTGACCGCCGTGCCGCCAACTTCGGGTTCCAGTTCGAGCAGCACGAAATCGACGCCCGCCTGCTTCAGCTTTCGAGCCGCACTCAGACCAGCAACGCCTCCGCCGACGATGACAACATCGGTCGTCGACCACGCGTCGTCTGCTGGTTCTGGGCGAAAACCGTCACGGAGTTTGTGGCCGGCTTCGTGAGACGTTCCAACAAAGCCACCTTCGGCCGGAAGCCGTGGAGTCGACAGGCCGCACCCGGAAGACAGGACAAACGGCATCCCCAGAAAGGACGCCAGTAATTCGCGGCGGTTCATCGCGTCCTTCCGAAGTCGGACTTCATTCATCAACGTAGGGCATCGTCAAGCGATGCGCCGGCGTGCCATTCGAACTACTTTCGACGGGGGCCGACGAGTTCGACGAAGTTGCCGTCCGGGTCACGGATCACGGCCAGGAACATTCCGTTGGGAAGTGCGACGGGGCCTTTCGCGAGTGGCTTGACGTTTCCAGCAGCCGCACGCGCAAGAGAGGCGTCGATGTCGCTGCCCCAGATTGTCGAATAGCTCATGCCAAGCGACGAGTGAATGAATGCGTGATCGACTTTCTTGCCGGGAGCATCCTTGATCTGCATCAGCTTTAAGCGGGTCGAGCTGGAGGCTTCCTGAGTGACCAGGACGTGAACATGCAGGTCATGATTGTCGACGAGGCCGGCGTCTGCGGCGAGACTCGCCGGCACATCGAAGCCTTCGATTTCTTTCATGCCGACGACGTCTTTGTAGAAGGCGACTGATTTCTTGACGTCGCTGCAGACTATTCCGAAGTCGATGGCTCCGCGCGAGAACTCAACGACCGCCGATTCTTCAGCAACGGTTGACTGGTTTGTGGCGAGAAACGTCAGACCCGACGTCATAGCCACGAGAGTTGCGATCGCGATGAAGTTTTTCATTGGTAATCCATACTGTCGGGCTGGTCGCGGCGATTGATGAGTCATTCGGATCTGACGCAAAGCCGCGAAGACGCAGAGTTTCGCAAAGGTAGTTCTCTGCGAACCTTTGCGTCTTCGCGACTTTGCGTCAGGTAATTCTGTTCGGCCAGACTGTTAAATCATGTAGTCCGTCATCCGGCCGAGGATGCGGTCGACGAGTTCCTGCGGAAGTTCGATGGCCGGTGAGTGCGTCGGGTCTCGGTCGGACGGGTTGATTCCGCAGTAGACTGACCACGGTCCGAGATGTCGCCAGCGGCCGGCTCGTTTCGGTTCGCTTGGCAGGACCGGCGTCGTGCAACGGTTGCACCCGATCGTCGTGAAGCCTTGCGAATGTAACGGGTTGATGATGACGTCGTTTTCTTCGATGTAGGCGGCCAGGTGGTCGTCGTCGAACTCGGCCAGCGGGTTGATTCGTACGGTGTTGGTTTCGACATCGACCGACAGGATCGGGCAGACGGATCGCTTGCCGCCGTCGCTTCGCCGGAGGCTGCCGATGAAGGCGTCGTATTCGCCGGCGACTTTTCGCAGTGGCTCGACTTTGCGAGCGTGGCAGCATTGTTCCTGACCTTCTGACGTCAGGTAGAGCACGCCGTGTTGCTTGGTCTGTTCTTCCATCGTCAGCTCAGGATGCAGCGTGATGATGTTCAAGCCGTACTCGTTGATGATTCGGTCGCGAGTGTTCAGCGTCTCCTGAAACATCACGCCCGTGTCGACAAACAGTGTCGGAATATCGGCTCCGCTGGTGTGGATCATGTGGCAGACGACCGTTCCCGCCTTCTGCATCGCGGAAATGGAAGCCACGCGGTCGCCGAACGTCTGCTTCGCCCACTGCAGGAGTTCCTGAGGGGTGCGTTGTTCGAAAGTGTGATTCAGATCGACCAGATCTGCCTGAGTGAGCCGCGCCATCTTCGAGAACCTTGTCGTAGGTCAGGCTCTGCCTGACGGAATGCACCAATGAAATTAACCACGGAAGGAACGGAAAGACACGGAAGACAATTGCCATATTTCCGTGTCTTCTGTGGTTCAGACTTTACGAATGTAGTTTCTCACTCGTTGTGAGCCTTTTATTGATTGGGCGTGCCAAGGGTCAACCGTCTCATCGGACACGTTCAACGATAAATTCCGGCCAATCGCCTTGAGTATCGCTGATCGTGATCGCTCCGGCCACGCGGGAAATGATGGCCGGAACTTTCCGGTCGGCAAAGATGCGGGCGAGCGGTTCACCCGCTGAAACTTCGTCGCCGATCTTTGCTCGCATTTCAATACCGACTGAATGGTCTACCAGATCGCCCATTCTGCGCCGCCCGCCTCCCAGATCGATCACCGCCATGCCGAGCGCTTCGGTGTCCATTTTCGTAACGAATCCCGACCGTTCGGCCGGCACGATCTGCTCGCCTGTGATCTGGCACTGAGACTTCAGGTCTCCGCCCTGAGCGACCACCATCTGCTCGAAGACTTCGCGAGCGGCTCCGGAATCCAGCCGGTCGATCAGCAGTTTTTCTGCTTCCTGCTGAGTCGTACATCGCTCGGCAGAAACCAGCAGTTCGGCTCCCAGAGCGAGCGTCACGTAACGCAGATCGTCGGGGCCTTCTCCCGCCAGGCAGTCCAGCGTTTCGGACACTTCGACCGAGTTGCCGCACATTCTGCCCAGCGGCTGGTTCATGTCCGTAACCAGGGCGGTTGTGCGAACTCCCATCTGCTTGCCGGTTCGACAGAGCGACTCGGCCAGAGCGACTGCCTGATCACGAGTTTTCATAAACGCTCCGCTGCCGCATTTGACGTCCAGAACCAGCGCGTTCAGCGACTCGGCCAGCTTCTTGCTCATGATGCTGGCCGTGATGAGCGGGATCGATGGGACCGTCGCGGTGACGTCCCGCAGCGAGTACAGCTTGCGGTCGGCCGGGACGAGATTCTCCGTCGCTCCGGTGATGACGCAGCCGACGCGTTCGACGATGTCCTGCATTTCGGAGATCGACAGGTTGGTGCGGAAGCCAGGGATCGATTCCAGCTTGTCGAGCGTTCCGCCCGTCGGACCCAGGCCTCGGCCGGAAATCATCGGCACTCGCAACCCGCACGAAGCCAGCAGCGGAGCCAGCACGAGCGAAACCTTGTCGCCGACCCCCCCGGTAGAATGCTTGTCCACAACTGGCGGCCCGGTCTGCCATTCCAGCCGGACTCCCGAAAGCAGCATTTCCTGAGTCAGCGCGGCAGTTTCTTCGTCCTCCATTCCCTGGAAAAAGATCGCCATCGCCAGAGCTGACATCTGGTAGTCGGGGATGGTGCCGTCTGTGAAGCCGCGGATCACAAACGCGATCTCGTCGCGCGACAGAGCGTGGCCATCCCGCTTGCGGGCGATGAGTTCTGCTGGCGTCACGTGATTCCTTTCCTGGTGATCGTCGTTCTGAACTGACGCAAAGACGCGAAGCCGCAGAGGTTCGCAAAGGGACAACATCAGTAATGCACGCTTGTTGGAACGCGAGTGGTCGCAACGAAAATTCGTAATCGATCGAAGGATTTTTTCTTCAAAAACTCTTTGCGAATCTTTGCGGCTTCGCGCCTTTGCGTCAGCTTCTTCGTCCATCCAGAGAACAGACATCGGCAGAGCCGCAACAGTGGTTTTTCGCACAAACAGCAACTATAAGGCCGCCGTCGTGCCGCTCACCAGGCAACCTACTCTTTAACGCCAAAAGACAGTGAAATCATGAGCCAACTTCAGCAAGCTGATCCCGATATCTGGGCCGCCATTCAGACCGAAGAGACCCGTCAGAAAGAGGGTCTCGAGCTGATTGCGTCTGAGAATTACACCAGCGCCGCCGTCATGGAAGCAGCTGGCACGTGCCTCACCAATAAGTACGCGGAAGGCTACCCGGAAAAACGCTACTACGGCGGCTGCGAGAACGTCGACGTCATCGAGTCCATCGCTCGTGACCGAGCCTGCGAACTCTTCGGTTCCGACCACGCCAACGTGCAGTCACACGCCGGCTCGCAGGCCAACATGGCGGTCTACCTGACCGTGCTGAATCCCGGCGACACCTACCTGGCGATGAGCCTCGACCACGGCGGGCACCTGACTCACGGATCGAAGGTCAACTTCTCCGGCAAGCTCTACAACGCCGTTCCGTACGGAGTCCGTGAAGACACCCATCAGATCGATTTCGACCAGGTCGCCTCGCTGGCTCGCGAGCACAAACCAAAACTCATCGTCGCCGGAGCGAGCGCTTACCCGCGTGAAATCGACCACGGCAAGTTCGCCGAGATTGCCAAAGAAGTCGGCGCGTTGTTCATGGTCGACATGGCTCACTACGCCGGCCTGGTCGCTGGCGGAGTTCACAACAACCCTGTCGAGTGTGCCGACTTCGTGACGTCGACATCGCACAAGACGCTGCGAGGCCCTCGGTCCGGTTTCGTTCTCTGCAAAGAACAACACGCCAAAGGCATCGACAAGACGATCTTCCCAGGCATGCAGGGAGGCCCGCTGTGCCACATCATCGCCGCCAAGGCAATCTGCTTTGGCGAGGCCCTCAAGCCGGACTTCAAAGAGTACGCTCAGCAGGTCGTCGCCAACGCCAAAGTGCTGGCCGAGTCGCTGATGAAGGGCGGAGTCTCAATCTCGTCCGGCGGAACGGACAACCACCTCATGCTGTGCGACGTCACAAAGATCGACCTGACCGGCAAGATCGCCGAACAGGCCCTCGACCGAGCGGGCATCACCGTCAATAAAAACATGATCCCCTTCGACCAGCGATCCCCGTTCGACCCCAGCGGCATCCGCATCGGCACCGCCGCGCTGACAACGCGCGGCATGAAAGAAGACGAAATGCGCAAAATCGGCGACTGGATCCTCGAAGTCCTCCGCAACGCCGACAACCACGACATCGTCAACCAGGTCCGAGAAGAAGTCCGCGACTTCGCCAAGGCCTTCCCCGTCCCAGGCGTCGCTTGATTCTGTAGGGTGCGTCTCGACGCACCACTCCGATTTCATATTTGGTGCGTCAAGATGCACCCTACGTCACTGACGAATGATGCCGGTTAGTAGTTTCCTTTCTCTCTTCGCAATGACTCGTCCGGCACGCCGTCCCAACACTTCCGGAGAAGGTGTCTATGCTTTCGTTTGAAGCCAAATCCAGCCCGCGCAAAGCTGGCTGTGGCATCTTTGCGATGTTGTTTTTTGCAGTCATTGGGGTGATGTTTGTGGCAGTTGCTGTGCGGGATATTGGCGGAGGAGACGGATTTTTAATTCTTCCGATTCTACTCTTTGTGGTAGTTGGTGTGGCGATCGCGGCAGCATCAATCGGCGGTATTGGCGGCGGCGTTTCGCGATTGTCGGACGATTCTGTCGTTTTGAGAATCGATGAGTCAGGGATACAAGACAATCGAATCAACCGGCACCTGAAATGGAATGAGATCACTTTCATTCACCCACATGTCGTTCGAACTGGTGGTGGCGGCAGCATGGCATGGCTGGTGATTTCATTGACTGGTGGCGAAGAATTGTCATTGGCACTCACGGAGTTAGACAGAACGCCTCATGACATCGTTGCAGCAATTAACCGGTTCAAAGTTTAGGCCACTAGGACCGCAGGGGGCGGCGAAGCCGCAAGAGGTTTTGTGGGGGATGGTCTGCGGATTGTGATGAACTCTTGTCGCTGCGCGACACTGATTGCAAGCAATCAGTGCCACCCGGCGTTGGACAAACCAGTCTGGCATTCCAATCCCAATTCATCGGATTACCACAATGGCATTCACAACCACGATTCCAATCATCCGGATTCTCGACGAATCCAAAGCTAAGGAGTTTTACGTTGAATTCCTTGGCTTTAAGGTCGACTGGGAGCACCGTGCCGAAGGACCGTTGTACATGCAGATATCGTCGGGCGAGTGCATGCTGCAATTATCACAGCACCGCGGTGACGGCAGTCCGGGTGCGGCCATCAAGATCTTCACGGACGCCATCGAGGAATACGTGGAGGAGCTTGTCTCCAAAGAATATCCACCGGGAGTCGCAGAACAGAATCCAGGAGTCGCAGAACAGCCGTGGGGAAGTCTGGATATGTTACTGATTGACCCGTTTGGCAATCGACTCATTTTTACGAATGGTCCCATCAGAACGTCGTAGAGCATGCCCGGTCAGTAATTCGCAGGGTGGCCCGGATTGCTTGCAATCGGGGCGGCGAAGCCGCAAAAGGTTTTGTGTTGAAGCTCTCCGCCGGTGGCCCCGGTTGCTTGCAACCGGGGCGGCGAAGCCGCAAGAGGTTTTGTGGGAGGGCTGCTCCGCGGATTGTGATGACCTCTTGTCGCTGCGCGACACAGATTGCAAGCAATCTGTGCCACCCTGAAACTCAGGTGGACTGGCTTGGGTGGGTTGCGGTACAGGGTGTAGTTGCCTGCTTCTCCATCGTGCAAAGGACTTTTCGAATGCTCGACCTTTCGTTTTCTCGTCGTCAGTTTCTGGGGTATTCAGTCGGTGCCGCGGGGCTGTTTGTGACTCCGGGGCTGTTTGCTGAAGAACTGGCTCGGACGGCTTCCATCGGGGAGGGGCCGTTTTATCCGGACCGAATGCCGCTCGACACAGATAACGATCTGCTGTTGATCAATGATGCGATCACTCCGGCCGTCGGCGAGATCACGCATCTGTCGGGGCGTATCCTGAGCCAGAGTGGCGAGCCACTGCGAAACGCGTTTGTCGAGATCTGGCAGGTCGACAACAATGGCGCGTACCTGCACTCGGGAACGAGCAACGCCGACAAGCGGGATTCGAACTTTCAGGGCTACGGCCGGTTCCTCACCGACGTGAAGGGCAACTACTACTTCCGTACGATCAAGCCTGTTGCCTATCCGGGGCGGACTCCGCACATCCATCTGGCCGTCAGCCAGAACGGAAAGCGGGTTTTTACGACTCAGGTTCTGGTCAAAGGCGAAAAGCAGAACGAACGGGACGGCCTGTTTCAGAACATTCGCGATGAAGCTGCTCAGAAGACTGTCCTGGCGGATTTCAAGAAAATTCCCGATTCAAAGATCGGCGAACTGGCCGCCAGTTTCAACGTGGTGCTCGGCGTGACCGTTGAGGATTCTCACGACGGAGCGATCAAGGGCGGCATCGGCAAGCCGGAATTCCAGGGCCGTCCAGGGCGTGGTCCCGGTGGGGCGCGTCCTCCGCGACGCTCGTGAGAGAGGGCCGTCGTGGCGGCGGCGGCTGGAGTTTACGGAAGGCACGATCCGCTTGTTTTTTGCCCCGCGGCATTCGTTGCTTTCCAGCCCGTCGCGTCGCTAAAGTTAATTACGAGTTGCTCGCGTAGATGTTCTGAGAAAGTCAGCTACCGAGAATCAGAACACCACCGTTTTAAGGAAACGGGCTATGGAAATTGGGCGTATTGGATCTGCCAGACGCGGATTCACACTGATCGAGTTGCTTGTCGTGATCGCCATTATTGCGATCCTGGTGGCTCTGTTGCTTCCCGCCGTGCAGCAGGCTCGCGAAGCTGCCCGCCGCTCACAGTGCAAGAACAATCTCAAGCAGATGGGACTCGCCCTGGCGAACTACGAGCAGACGCACTCGATTTAC
>CALDJX010000214.1 GCA_937899075.1 uncultured Planctomyces sp.
CGGGGGCTCCTTCGTTGCGGTAGCCTCGCCAGTAGTTTTCTTCCAGATCCGGCAGCAATGAAAGGTCCGTTTTGATCTGCAGTCGCCACGAATTCAGCGACCCCAACCCCGATTGAATCGCAGACGCATACTCGTACAACAATTGACCGCGGTCCGCCGCTGACTCGTCTTCGCAGAGTTCTCGTGCCTTATCCAGCAGTTGGAGAGCCCTGACACGATCTCGGTCGTACGAGTTTGAGTACCTGCCGCTGCGCCGATTGTTTCCACGCTCGAATTTCCCATCGACCACGAATCCTGAGTGATTGATCGAGCGATAACTCTGAGAAGCCGATCGCAGGAACCGCCAGTTCTCGGAACGGACATCGATCGCCGACTCGATCAGTTCGTCGAATTCAGAGGTCCGACCCAGTCGGTTCAGGCAATTGATCGCGTAATGCAAATCGTTGCAGACCTGCATCGAGTCGCTCGCCGGGTCCCTTAGCAACTTCTCAAAGCCCTCATAAGCAGACTTGAAGTTGCCATCTTTCATCGCCTTCGCCGCCAACTTGCGAAGTGACGAACCTTCGGACTGATCAGCGGCATTCATCGCCGACGCCATAAACATCGCCCCTGAAATGGCTGTAAGCAGTGACAAGAAGAACCAGACACCTGGTCGGGAAAGTCGGATTTGCATGGTTCTGATCCAATTTCACGCCGCTGCCTTTGTAGTTTCAGTTCGCAGCAGCGAAGTATTCTCTGGAGATACGGGCAGTCTCGTCGAAGTGTGAGAGCCTTCTTCCCGGCAAACCATTCCCGCGAAATGGTAGGATGAAGGCAGAACGGACGAATTCGTCCTTAAGTACGACGATTCAGCCAGAGGGGTTCTTAGCAGAGAATCAGAGACACGTCGAATTCGCCGAGATCGACGAAACGCGATGTTGCATTCGCGCAGATCAGGCTCTGCCTGACTAAGTCTCTTCAAACGGGACTGTCGACGTCGATTGAGGCTCCGTCAGGCAGAGCCTGACCTACTGCATACGACGGATCAGTGAATAAGAATGAACTCGTTCGAGTTCAGGCACGCCCAGAACAGGTCCTGCAGACCCGATCGCATGGCAAGTTGCTGATCAGCCGGAACTTTGCTTCTCGATGCTGAATCCCGGATCAGCTTCCGGACGGCGGTACTTTCCTGACGGCTTGGCATTCGAGACAACGCGGCCAGAGCAATCGTTTCGATCTTCTCTTTTTCAGAAGCACTGGAGCGAGCCACTTTGCTCAGCAGCGTTCCTCTTTCAGATCCCAGCGCGAGATCAACCAGGTCGCCGTTCATCATCATCAACGCTTGCGGAATCGTTCCGTCGAAGAGATCCGCTTCGTCGTTCTCGTCCGTGTCCCAAGCCATGACGAACTGCTGTAACCATTCCTGGCGGCGTACTTCGACCGCGTCCCAGGACGAGCCAAACACTTCGTGAGCCTGAGTTGCGATCAACAACGAATCAAACATTTGCTCGACGGACATCTGCTTGACATAGACTCGACTGAAAAGCGGCTCGTTGCCCAGGGTTGGGTCGTCGCCGATGTTACTTTCGTCCGAGTTAAAGCGGCTCGTCAGGTTGTAAGCTTCCGATTTGCAAATCCAGCGAACGAGTTGCTTCGTGTCATAGCCGCTGCGGACAAACTGCCGAGTCAACTCGTCGAGCAACTCCGGATGGCTGACCGCGATGTGTGGACCCATGTCGTCGACCTGCGGAGTAAACGCGGCTCCAAAGAAGTGCTGCCACATTCGATTGACGAAGGCACGGGCAATCTGCGGAGACTCACCGTCGGTCATCAACCGAGCGAGTTCCGCTCGACGATCCACGTAATCGCTGGCGTCGATGCTGCGTCCTTCGAAACTCGGAAACACAGCTTTCATGACGCCCTGCCGAGTTTCGTAAAACGTCGCGCCGCCTTCTCTCGTGTTAACAAGAGCGACTTTTCTGACACGCGGGTTGCTGCTGATTGGTTGGTCCTGAACCTTGATCTGCTTGAAGAAGCTGTTGAACGCCCAGAACTCATCCTGCTTCTGATTGTTGAACGGGTGGTTGTGGCACTGCGTGCATTGAAGCTGCAAACCCAGGAACACCTGGCCGGTGATCGCTGTGGCCGGTACTGCCTGATTGTTGACGTGAGCCAGCAGAAAATTTGTCGCTCCGTTTTCATCGTGGCTTCCCTCAGCCGCGATGAAGTCAGTGACGACGTCATCCCATCCGCGATTCTCAGCAAAGCTTTCTCGGAGATACTTCTGCAATGCCGGCCGATTGACTTCGCGAGGATTCGACCTGCCAATCAGAAGGTTCGTCCAGACCGTCGTCCAGTTGCGAATGTAGTCTTCGTCGTCGAGCAACGAGTCGACGGTGATCGAGCGTTTGTCCTGACGATTGTCTGCCAGAAAAGTTCGCACTTCTTCAGCAGCGGGAATGTGCCCGACTGTGTCGAGGTAAACTCGCCGAATCCATTCAGAATCGTCGGCCACCTTTGAAGGTGTTACTTCGTTGTCCGTCCAGCCTGCTTGAATCAGCCGGTCAATCTTCGCAACGACCGCTTCCGATGAACCGGCATCCGCCACGACGATGGACGACGGCTTCGCATTGTCAGAGTTGGTAGGTTGAGTGTTCGTCGCCACGTTTACGTTCGACGGGCTTCGATCAATTGAATCGTCTTCACCTGGCTGCTTGCCGACGTTTGGCAACTGGGCCGGTCGAATATTTCGAGGAGCCGGTACTGCGTCGGCAACCAGAGTTCCGCTGCCGTTGTCTTCAATGGGCTGCAAAGTTTCTTCGTCTGGCGGTGTATCGACGACGATCGTGCCGCCGGGATTCGGAGTCTTGTTGACCAGACCCGAAACCACAAACACCAGAACAAGACAGCAAACCGAAGCCGCGACAGCCGCCCAACGTGCCGTTCGATTCTGCGAGAATGTCTGATCCACATCGCCACGAGTCGCGGCAACAGGAAGCCGATCCGCAGTTTGAGGAAGTCCTTCTGCAGCTCGGTCTGCGTCAGCAGTTGCAGCGAGATCCCACTGCAGTGCGCCGTGAAGATCGACATACTGAAGGTAGAACTTCCGAGCTGCGCTGTTCGAGCGGATCGTTTCTTCGAACTGCTCAAACTGTTCTACCGTAATGCGATCTTCAAGCTGCAATTCGAGCAGCTCAATGAAGTCGGTCAGGTCAGATTGTTCCAGAGGATTTGTCATCGAGGCGTTCCTGCGGTGAGCCGCCGGTTAATGCACTCAAACAGAGTTTTTCGAATTCGGCCGATCGACTGGTAAACGGAATTGATCGGTCGATCGAGCTGACGAGCCACGCCTTCTCCCGTATTGCCGGGCTGGTATCGCTCCTGGATTAACTCTCGATCAGCCGGTCGTAACTTTCGCAGACATTCCTGCAAGGCCGCTCGCCGAAGATCCAGATCGTCTTCCTGCTCTTCCGATTCCTGAGCGATGACTTCCAGCACGTCGCCGGAAAACACCAGCTTGTTCGATCGTTTCCTGTCACGATATTTCAGAACTTCGTAGTTCGCGATCTGAAACGACCACGCGATGAAGTTCGTACCCAGTTCGAATCGATGAAACTTGTTCCAGATCACCACGTTGGTTTCCTGGAGAATCTCTTCGGCGTCATTCGGCGAACCAACCTGCTTCAGAATATGCAGATAGATCCGTCGCTGAGTCCGGCTGAAGAGTTGAACGAACTCATCACTCGGCGCGAGCGATACCTGAATGTCCGGAGATGACGCCACACTTCGATTTCCGAACCACGAGAGTCGCCGGCAACCCACGTCCGTCGCACTCTCTCGCTGTATATGAAACGCGGGAGCCACAGTGGGCTCCCGCGTCGCAGTTTTTAGCCTGAGGAAGAAACTAGCTGATCAGTTCTTTGATCGGCGTTCCGCCATTGGCGATCTTCATCGGACGACCGTTCTTCGAGGTGTGAACCGTCGAAGTCGGGATGCCCATTGCGTGAGCGACAGTCGCCCAGATGTCGCCTGGCAGGTAGCTCTTGCCAACGCAGGCAGTACCGTCAGCGTTTGTTTCGCCGACTGCCTGACCGTTGTTGAGTCCGCCGCCACCCATCATGACTGACCAGCTGGCTGCCCAGTGGTCACGTCCGACGTTCTGGTTAATACGAGGAGTTCGAGCGAACTCACCCATCCAGACGATCGATACGTCGTCAATCATGCCGCGCTGTGTCAGGTCAGTGACGAGAGCAGAGATGGCCGTGTCCATCTGCGGCAAGTTGCCATTCTTCAGCGTGTTGAAGACATCGTTGTGGAGGTCCCAACCGCCGACGTTGACGCCGACTTCGATGAATGGAACTCCGACTTCAACAAGACGTCGAGCCATCAGAAGGCTACGACCGAAGCCGCCAGCATTCCGCATCATCATGCCACCGTTGCCGGCCGCTGGGCCGCCGGTGTACATGTCGATAATTTCCTGTGGCTCCTCGTCGACCTTGAAGGCTTTCATCTGCTCAGAGGTCATCAGGTTGACGGCCTTCGTGTAGATGTTGGCGTGGTCCTGAGGAAGTTCTCCACGCTTCGACGCGATGAAGTTCTTCTCAATCACGCCGAGCATATCAAGGCGTTGACCCAAACGATCTTTGCCGAGGCCACCCATTTCTGCGTTAGCGATCTGACCATTGGCACTCACGACGAACGGAGCGTTCGTTGTGCCCATGTACCCAGGACTTCCGCTCGGAGCACCGACGGAGATGAACCCTGGAATTTCCAGGTCTTTACGCTTCGAGCCAGCTTCGTGAGCGACGACTGAACCGAACGTCGGATGCACAACCGTTGGATTTGGAACAAACCCGGTGTGCATGAAGTATCGGCCTCGGCCATGGTCAGCTTCACGAGTGCTCATCGAGCGAACTATCGAGAGCTTATCGAAAACTTTCGCGGTCTTCGGCATGTGCTCGGTGATCTGCACGCCAGGAGCGGCCGTGTCGATGGGCTTGAACTCGCCGCCATTTTTCGAGCCGGGTTTCAGATCCCAGATATCGATTGTCGGTGGTCCACCGCTACACCACAGCAGGATGCAGGCTTTGTTATTTTTGCGAGCGGTCGCAGCGTTTGCTTTGACGTGCTCAATGAAGTTCATCGCCGGAATAGTCGCGGCGGCGCCAGCCATGTGGCTCATGAAATGCCGTCGTGACATTCCTTTGGGAGTTGGAAGATGCATCTTGATGCCCTTTAAAGGAAAAGGAGTTACCGCAAATGTCGGTGTGAGATTCTGCGAAACACAAACAGTGAGTCTACGAAACGCTCATCCCGGATGGAACCACAAGTAGCGATTGAGTTTGGCCTGCAACGCTCGTCGGTCACAGGATTTACCGGGAGAGGTCTGGAATAGTTCGGTACAAAACAGGAAGATTCCTGAGAGATAACTCGAACCAGCCAGTGTTTTGCCAGACGAAACACGATTAACTGACTTCCAGTCAACCAGTTAGGGCGATTTCGGCGACAATACTCAACCTAAAGTTCCAGGACTGGTTCAACGCTGTCCGTATCCAGCAATCGGGTCAAAAATGAATACTACCGATCTCACAGGCCGAGTCGCCGTCGTCACCGGAGGGGCCAGCGGAATCGGCCGAGCATCAGCCGCCGCTCTTGCCGAAGCCGGAGCCCAGGTCGTCGTGGCCGATTATTCTCTGCTGAGCGAGAACGACGAGCCGTTTGAAGCCCTCGGAATCGGGCAACTGGTTTGCGACGTGCGGTCCGAACGGGAACTCAAAAAGCTGATGGATCATGCAGCGACGCTGACCGGCCGGATCGACATTCTCGTCAACAACGCCGGAATCGGCATGGTCAAGCAGATCGATGAGGTTTCTGAAGAGGACTGGGACGCCTGCATCGACACCAACGTCAAAGCCGCCTTCTTCGGCTGCAAACACGCCATCCGGCACATGACGAGCGACGGCCTGGGCGGAAGCATCATCAACGTTTCGAGCAACGCCGGAATCCTGCCGCGTGCTCACGACCCGGTTTACTCGATCAGCAAACTGGCACTGTCCGGTCTGACGAAGTCGTTGGCGTTGTGCCACTCGAAGGATCGCATTCGGGTCAATGGTGTTTGTCCCGGACCAGTCGCCGGCACTCGCATGATCGAATCCGAAATCGACATGGCCGACGACCGCGACGCAGCGATCAAACGACTCATCGCCGCCAGCCCGGCCGCGCAGGCTCACGGGCGGATGATCGAGGTCGACGAAGTCGCTCAGGCGGTGTTGTACCTGGCCAGCGATGCAGCGATCATGGTCACCGGAACGCTGATTGCCATCGACGGCGGAAAGTCACTCGGAGTCCCGCCTCAATAATTGACTCAAGACTGAATGGCGGGTCTGACGCAAAGGCGCGAAGCCGCAAAGAAACGCAAAGAAACGCAAAGAAACGCAAAGGCATCTCAACAATTTTCGCGGTGCTCAACGACTTTGAACGGACACTGAATTCTGACATTTCTTTGCGAACCTCTGCGTCTCCGCGACTTTGCGTCAGGAAGAGCGATCCAGCATGGCTCACAACAAGCGTTTAACAGAATGAGCGGAACATCAACTATGGACATCCTCTCCTGCGAGCAGCTCACGAATAAGAAGTGCGTCCCCTGCGAAGGCGGCGTGCCGAAGTTTACCACGGAAGAAGCCGAGGAGCAGATCAAACATCTCAACGGCTGGGAGCTGTCCGACGACAATCAGAGAATCCGCAAGTCCTGGGTCGTCACTAATTTCCTGGCCGCGATGAGCTTTTTCGAAAAGGTGGCTGACGTCTCAGAAACGGAAGGTCATCACCCCGACCTGCACCTCGTTCAGTATCGAAACGTGACGATCGAACTCTGGACTCACGCCATCGGCGGGTTGTCAGAGAACGATTTCATCTGTGCCGCGAAAATTGACGAACTGCCCATTGAACTGAAATCCTGACACGACCGCTCACCACCGCGAACTGTCGCGACAAGCCCGCCGGATGCAGGCTGAAACGTACCAAAGGAGTGACCATCACCATGCAGTCTTCGCTCACAAATCGCAGTACCTGGCCGCGGCGTCTCGCGCCGTTGAGCATTGCGATTGTCGTATCAGGTTGCGGCCCCATGTGGTACGGCGCCCCGCCTCCGACTTATCCGCCCGGACAGGGACTGCCGCCAACCCTGTTCCAACAGCCGATGGTTGTCCCCGCAAACCCCGCCCCGCTGCAGGTTCCGGCTGGCCAGGTGCCCGGAGGACTGCCGCCTTCAACCTTTCAGAGCGGATCGGCAGCCAGCAGCTTGAACGAAGTGCCCGACGCTTCGGTCGGTCAGGTTCTGACCGTGCCAACTCCGAGGTCCACTTCGACTTATCACGATGTCCAGCAAGGCGAAACGCTGACCAGCATCGCCCGCCAGTACGGAGTCACCGTCGACGCGATCAAGACCGCCAACGTCTTCGACAGCAATCCCGTCCTGAACCCCGGCGACCTGATCCTGATTCCCTGATCGCTGCGACGCGCGGAACGATCGAAAATTCCGACGATTGACGCAAAGGCGCGAAGCCGCAGAGGTATCGCAAAGGTCTTGTTATCAATTGCTTCGTTTTCGCGACGACCGCGGTAATGATAGAAAACAAACTGCGCCGACCATCTTTGCGTCCCTTTGCGGCTTCGCGTCTTTGCGTCAGAGTCAGTATGTCAAACGTCTGCCGACAGATTTCCAAATACTCCGACCAAGGGAGCACACCGTGACTCATCAGCAACTCTGGGCTCCCTGGCGACTGGCTTACGTCCAGAACTCCGACCCGGAAAAAACGCAGCCGTCGAAACCGAGTTGCTTTCTGTGCAGCTACCGCGACGACGACACGGCCAACGATCCGAAGAACCTTGTCGTGATGCGCGGCGAGCATTCGATCGTCGTGCTCAACCGGTTTCCGTACAACAACGGTCATCTGCTGATCGCGCCGCGCGAACACAAAGCAGACCTCCGCGACCTCAACGATGCCGAACTGCTCGAAACGAATCACCTCTTACAGAAGATGATCGGCCTGCTGGAAAAAACAATTTCACCGGACGGCTTCAACGTTGGGCTGAATCTCGGCCGAGTCGCCGGCGCTGGACTGCCAGGACACCTCCACTGGCACATCGTGCCTCGTTGGAACGGCGACACGAACTTCATGCCGATCCTCGGCGAAGCAAAAGTCATCCCGCAGGCGCTCGACGCGCTCCTCGATCTGCTGTCCAAAGAAATGTCATCCGATTCGGAGAGCGTGTCGTGACAACTCGACCAACGTGCGCCGTCGTCGGAGCCAGCCGCGACCGCAGTAAGTTCGGAAACATTTCCGTGCGAGCTCATTTACAGCAGGGCTATGAAGTCTTCCCCGTGAACCCTCACGCGGACGAAGTCGAAGGCCTGCCGGCTTTCGGCGCGCTGGCCGACGTTCCGGTCGAAAGCCTGGACCGAGTCACCGTCTACCTGCCGCCTCATCTTACGCTTGAGCTGCTCGACGAGATTCACGAAATCGCGCCGACCGAAGTCTGGCTGAACCCGGGCAGTGTCGATGAAGACGTGCGAGCTCGCGCCGAGCAGCTCGGGATTAAGATCATCGAAGCGTGCAGCATCGTCGATCTGGGCGTTTCGCCGGACGCCGTCTGACGACTGCGTAAGCTGCGGCGATTTGAATGGTGAGGCAGGACGTGCGGCCTGCAAGACCACTGCCGCTCGCCGAATCCGTTATTCCGGACAGGTCCAGGCAACCCGTGTGTCGCCGATCGTCCGCGGATCCGTCAGAGAATTCGTCGCATCCAATACTGAACACTCACGAATGACGGATCTCGCTCTGAGCAACCACCTTGCGACGACGAGTTTCTTTGGTCGAGCTCGAAATCGCCGCTCACCTGCCTGGGTTTTGATCACCAAAATCCGCCACAACCCGCTACTGGGAAGTCACTTCCGACGCGCCACGCGTCAGGTCGGAGCGATATCCCGCTCCCGGAATGTTCAGCTTGCGATTCTCCGTCGCGGTACCCACATTGTAACTCTGCAGTTCGTAAGACGAGTCGGCGATTACTGAACATCGCCACTCCGCAGCACGATGCGAGCGGCAGACTGGATTACCGTCGGATGTCATGGAGGGCTCACCGAGACCTTGTTTGCGAGTCGCGATTCAACATCGCGCATCGCCAGGCGGAAAGGCACCGGCTATGAGCAAACGGCAACCACGAGAACGACAACGAAACCAGAAATCCAAAGGTCGAAAGGCGGCTCCGGGCCGAGTCTCTGAACGAAGCCGATCGACATCCGGGCGACCAGCCGGAGCCTTCCGTCAGCGAGGCTCCGACACCAGCCAGCGAAGCAACCAGTTTTACGCACACGATCAGTGGTACGAACCCTCCGACTCTGACGTCGTCCAGCTTTACCGTCGCGACCCCGGTCCCGGATACTTTCACCCGGTGACTCTGGAAGAAGTGGTGGATCGAGTCGAGCAGCTGCCGGCCCGGTATCGGCAGAATATCGAAGTCATCGAACTCGCCCGCATGACTCGCAAGCGATCGCTCTTTCCGTGCTACGGTTTGCAATGGGGCCCGAACGTTTACCTTTACCCCATCGAAGAGTCGCTCGTCGAAACATTCACTCGCCCGCCGAGACCTGAACAGGTCATCGAGGCGAAGATGTACGGCGGAGTGTGGACTCAGCACGGAAAGCTGTGGAGACTTTCCTGGACAGAGCACGCTCTGCGAGACTTCTACTTGAACAACGTCCTGATCCACGAGATCGGCCACGTCAATGACACCCGCAACCGAAACCAGAACGCGAGAGAACGCTACGCCGACTGGTTCGCCATCGAGTACGGCTACCGTGCGTCCCGCGGCCGCAGGTAGTTTTGTCGGCCGAGTTGTTGCCCTGTGTGTGCCACTGGCTTTGCCAGTGCGAGTTTCCCCAGGCAGACCAACTGGAGAAAGCACTGGCAGAGCCAGTGGCACACTTTTCAGACGACTGGCAGGCCTTCGGATCATTGCACTCCTGCTTTGTGTGTCCGCGTTTCTGATTGCACAACTGAATTCATCAGCCACTGCTGCCGAGCCGGATCTCCGCGTGCAGGTTCGAGCGGAGATCAAACACCTATCGTCACCATCTCGCGCCGACCGAGCCAAAGCCGAGCAAGCACTCACTAATCTTGGGCCCGACATTCTCCCGCTGCTCCCTCCGCCGGACCTGCTCGAATCAGCATCCGTCCGCGTCGCCATCCGCCGCGTCCGCGTTCGACTGGAACATGACGCTGCCGAGCTGTCGCTGCGTCCCTCGAAGGTCACTCTGGCAGGCGACCTGTCGATCAAACAGCTCGTCGAAGAAATCGAGCAACAAACCGGCAACGCAATTTCGACAAGCCAGTTGTCCTCCGCGCAGCTTGATCAACGCAACTCGGTGACGCTGAACGACGAAACGTTCTGGTCCGCAATCAGCTTTCTCGAATCAAAAAATGTGATCGCCGCCTTCGACAAAGAGACCGGCCTGCTGACACTTCTGCCACGCACATCGTTGGGTTCTGCATCTGCAACAGCGATCGACCGTTCCTTCCGCATCGTGGCGGCACCCTTTCAGCCGCAAGGAACATTCGATGATTCAAACACGTTGATCAGTACTCAGATCCGAATTCTTTGCGAACCGCGTTTACGTCCCTTGTTTCTTCGCTACGAAACCAGCGACTTCCAACTCTCACCCGACGGCGACAACCGAACCCTCGAACCGTTCAACGCGGGAGCGAACATCGAAGTCCCGCTCGGCAACGGCGGCCGCGAGGCCACGCTCGCCCTGAGTTTCCTTTCACCGAAGCCGCTCGCTGAGAAGGCGTCGCTCAACGGCAAAGTAAAACTTCTGATCGCGGCGAGTGAGCAGCCAATCACATTCCGCAAACTTGACCGCGCGAAGCGAGTTTCCCGCCGGCGAGGCGGCGTGACGGTCACGGTGAACGAGGTCAACTTCGACCGATCAACGCCGACCAGCCACGACGCCCGCGTCCAGCTTCGAGTCAGCTACGACCTGGGAGCACACGCCTTCGAGTCTCATCAGACGTGGGTATTCCACAACCGCGTCTACCTGGTCGACCCAACCGGAAAGCAGCATGGCCCGAACGGCGGCTTCACAACGCTGCACCAGGGAGACGGTTCCGTCGCCATCGAATACAGCTTCAAAAACCTGCCAGCCGCCCCCGCCAACTGGGACTTCGTCTACGTCGCCCCAACACTGCTGATCAACGTCGAAATCCCAATCGCCCTGCGTGAAATCCCGATCGTCAGTCCAAATCGGGTCCAAAAATAGAACCACGGATTACACGGATAAGCACGGATGCTTGCTTGGAGCATCCTTAACAATCCGTTTTTATCTGAGTAATCCGTGGTCAGTTTCCCTGACGTCAGCCAGGTAACCGAATAATGACTCAAATTTGACCGCAGACTCGGCATTCCGGATTTCGCAGCACTCGCCGTTTTGCGAACTGCATGTCGCGCAGGTCGAATGTCAGCAGCGAACCAGCCAGCGACTCGCCGAATCCGCCGAGCACTTTGATCGCCTCCATCGCCGCCATGCAGCCGACCGTTCCGGAGACCGCGCCGAAGACCGGAAACTCGCGACGCCATTCGGGAGGCTGCTCAGGAAACAGACAGGCGAGACACGGCGTCTGGCCTGGGATAACCGTCGTGATCTGAGCTTCCAGATCGTACATCGCGCATTCAATGATCGGCTTCCCTTGAAGTACCGCCTGGCGGTTCATTGCGAACCGTTCCTGAAACAGCGGCGCGCAGTCGACGACAAGGTCGGCTTGACTGACAAGCGACTCGGCATTTTCCTCGGATACGTTTTCGCTGACCGCCACGATTTCGAGTCGCGGATTCAACTCTTTCAATCGCCGCTCGGCTGATTCGACGCGCGGTTTTCCGAGCCAGTTGTGCGTCATCAGAAGCTGACGATTGAGATCGCTGTGTTTCACATTTCCGGCGTGGGCGAGTACCAGTTTGCCGACGCCAGCCGCGGCCAGTTCATACGCAACCACGCTGCCGAGCCCGCCGACGCGAGACACCAGTACCGAAGCCCCCTTGAGCTTCTCCTGTCCGGCTTCGCGGAAGTCATCCACCCAGATTTGCCACTCGTACGTGGCCTTTTCTTCGTCATTCAGCGGTCGAGGATCAGGCATTGCGAACTCACGATTCTCCAAGTCAGCAAACACGTCGGATTAACCACCGGAAATCGGCGAAAGAAGCGTCACCGTAACTCCGTCACGCAATGCGTCGGAGGCGTCCCAGCGAACCTGGTCATCACCGACGAACGGGATGACCGTCGTCTGCGGAGTCCCGTCAGCAGACTTCAACATGCGAGCCAGTTCTTCGCCGTGTTGATCCGCGATGGCATTGACGAGGTCAATCAACGTACCCGAATCAGCAAGCTCAAAATCTTCGCGAGACTTACCAGACGCTCTCTTCAACTGAGCGGTATATTCAACGGTGATGACCATGTTTCAACCTTGCCTCGTGAATCCAACCTGACGACGACGTAGCGTGGATGAGCGATCGAATTCTGTCAAACGGCTGATTGCGGCTCCGGGCGAACCTGTAGAATCTGCCCGTCTTCAATGCGGAACAGGTAATCCGCCAGCCGTTCGGCTTCGTCGCGATTATGCGTGACATGCAGAGTTGTCGTGCCCGTTTTCTTCTGAACGTCGCTCAGTAATTCGCACATGCGAACTCGAGTATCGTCGTCAAGCGCGCTCAATGGCTCGTCCAGACACAGCACTCGTGGCTGAAACGACAACGCTCGCCCCAGAGCAACCCGCTGCCGCTCCCCACCGCTCAGCCCTTTTGGTTTGCGATCAAGCAAGTGCTCAATTCCAAGCAGGTCGGCCAGTTCTTCGACTCGCTGCTGACAGGCCGACTTCGGTGCCTTGCGAATCATCAATGCAAAATCCAGGTGATCCCGCACGGTCATCGACGAAAACAACGCTCCGTCCTGCGGTACGTATCCCACTCCACGAACGGCAGGATTCATCGTTGTGACATCCTGATCACCGAGCACAATCCGCCCAAGACTTACGCTGCGCAGCCCGAGCAGAGTTTCGAGGATCGTCGTTTTTCCCGATCCGGTTTTGCCCATCAGCACGCCGTACTTTCCACTCGGAACGGTCAACGACACATTCTGAATGCGGAAATCTCCGGCTCGCACGGAAAGGTTTTCGATCTGGATCATACTGGTAGGTCAGGCTTCGCCTGACGGAGTTTGGGATATTGAAAATTCGCAACAGGCAAACAAAATCATTCGCGGTCAGGACTTCGTCAGGCAGAGCCTGACCTACGGATGGAATCATTGAATGGCGTGATGGTCCGAACCGATCATTCGAGTCAGGATGAGCACGACCACCGCGGCCATGACCATGATGAATGAAACGGCGACGGCAGCTTCGATGTCACCGACGTTCATCTCCAGAAAAACGCTCGTTGACAGAACTTCGGTTTTCATCCGAGTCGCTCCGGAGAAAATCAGCAGCGGACCGAACTCGCCAAGTGACCGCGCCCACGCGAGCGTGAACGCCGTCAGAATTCCTCGTTCAGCTTCCGGCAGCAACACCCAGCCAAATGCCTGAGCACGGCTGCAGCCCAGCGTCACCGCAACATCTTCGCAGCGTGGGTTAATGTGGTCGAAGGTTGCTTTCATCGTTCGAACGGCAAATGCGCACGCCACCGAAAACTGCGCCAGCACGACCGAAGGAACCTGATAAACAACATCGCGAGCGATCCACCGAAAGGGCGGAAACTGAAACAGAATCAGCAGACTCAACCCAATAACCAGCGGCGGCAGAACGATCGGAATATCCAAGACAGCGTCCAGCAATCGTTTGCCGCGAAACTCGTGTCGCGAGATGAGATATCCCATCGGAATCGCGACCAGAACGGAAATCACTGCCGACATGGTGCAGGAAATCAGGCTCAGCCAAATCGAATGCTGAATCCGTTTGTCGGCCAGCGCTGTGGTGATCGGATTATGAGAAATCGCGCTGAGTATCGATCGGCCTTCGCTGGTGATCCCGTCGAAAGTCTTTTCCGTCATGTAGGCGGCGTCTGCGACCAGCATGCCGACGATGAGTACGACGTAAGTCCCGCCCATGACCACGAACAGCGAATAAAATATCGCGTTGGAAACGCCAATCTGCGACGCGCTCGGCTCGCGGCCTGACGATGCAACGGAACCGTCTGCTGAAGGTTCAGGAGACGGTCCGGGTTCTTCTGAGGTCGGCGGAGTGGAGCTCACGATGCGTTGGTTTCGCTGGTTGAGGCGGCTTCGACTTCAGGTGTGGGTACAGCAGGCGATTGCTGTTCAGCGTCGCCGCTTTCCTCCTGGTCCACTCCAAGTCGAAACCGAAACCCGGCTTTCTCGAACGAATCTTTGGCATCGGCCACCCGAGCAAAGAGTCGTCTCACGAGATGCTTATGAACGCTCGTCCGTGCAATGCTGAAAGGCTGAATGGCCAGGTTCAGCGGAGATTCGATTTTGATAATGTCGATGTCATTTCGAGTCGCCACCGTGTCGGTGATGTAAGCAATCGTTGCGTCGGCGTGCCCCGAGATGACATCCGGAATCAACAATGCCGATGATGATTTCTCAACAACGACTTCACCGTCCGCCTTTTGTTTTTCTTTGAGTTTTTCGTAAAGCCCCTGCTGCGTCAGCATTCGACGAGTCAACGCCCCAATCG
>CALDJX010000215.1 GCA_937899075.1 uncultured Planctomyces sp.
GGTAATGTCCGAGAATTTCACTGACCAGGGCGGTGAGACGCTCAGCCGAGTAGCTACCGTCTTCCCACGTTTCAGACGCCTCAACGATGCACTCAATCGTGTTTCGCAGACCTGTCCGGAAGATACGATCGAACTCGGTGACTGACATCTGGTCCGGTCGGGTTTCACGCTCCATGCGATGAGCCAGTCGGACGACATGCCATGTCTCACGGAACATGCCGAGTCGCGGAAGCTGTTTCAGCAGAAAACGAATGTCAGTCTGGACGGTTCTGGCGACGAGGATCTGAGTGGGGTGCCCGCCATTATCGAGCGGCACGTACAGCAGCGGTTTGCGTGACAGACGACGGAACTGCCCCTCGAGCAGTTTGGTGACCAGCGGAATATCCTGGCTCATCACGGCTCGATAGAACTCGATCATCTGCTGATCTTCTTCCGGCAGTGCCACCGCTTTGTTGGGGGATGGCAGCAGGCAGAGCAGGCCAACTTCGGCGACTCGACAATTAATGTGCGTCGCGATGACCGTGTTCAGCAAATAGAACTTTGTCTGCAACTGAATGTCGTACTCAACATTGGCGTCGTGGTCGCCGCCGGTGTCGCCGAGTTTCTGGTCCCAGATCGTCGTCATCAGGGCGAGCAGATCTTCCTGCAGCTTGCGAACCCGTTTTGCCCACTCAGAGACCGTGTCGATCTGTTCGTCGGACAGCTTCTGATCTTTCGCAGTTTGCGAACCCTGGAACTCGGCCGCCATCGCCGTTGCAGCGATTTGCCAGAGTTGGGCCAGCGCCATCACAAACTTAATGCGAGGCTCAAGGTGTCGATTCAGGATCTCAAACTCGGTGTTGCCGGGAGCCGTTCCGCTGTCGAGAACTTCGCCTTCGTTGCCGTCGTCGGTGCTGTCTTTAAAGACGATCCCCTCGTAAGCGGCGCCGAAGATGTTGTCCTCATCTTCATCCTCTTTCAGCCATTTTTCGCCTCGCTCGACATCCCAGTCTTCGAGACCCGGCTCCTGCTTCGGTGCTGGGGGAGGCGGTCCTCCGAAGGCTTCGAGTTGCGGAACTTCCCAGTATTCTCCGGCGTTGGCTTCGAGAAAGTCGAACAGTCGCCGCACCGACGCCCAGTCGCCCGGAATTTTCAGCGAGCCGTCCTCGTCAGTCGTCACTCGCTGCATCCAGTCGATGAGCAACGCATGAATGGAGAACTGACCGGATTCGATGCCTACTTCGTCCGAGACGCTCAGCCATTGGACGAGCAATGCCATGGCCGCCACGCTGTCGCCGCGAGAAAGTAACGTCTCGACAACGCAGGCGTACGACTTGGCGGATGTGAATCGGCTGACGTGTTTTCTCCAGAAAGAAATGTCTCCCGCCGCTTCGCCAGCAGCTCGCCAGTCGCTCAGCGCTTCGGCAACGTGACGAGCCGATTCGAGACTCTCGCCGCCAAAAACTTTCGGCAGGTCGTCTATGACGTGAGCCGCGAACTGGTCCCAGTAGGTTGCCAGGTTTTCGAATCGCGTTGTCAGATGATCGACTCGTTCTTTCTGCCCCTGAGCGGCCGCTTCGCCGAGGGCTCGCGAGAACGCTCCGAACAGTCTTTCCATCAGATCGAGGAGGATCTCGACTCGCTGATCGGGGATGCTGTCTTCGCGTGAGTGGAACAGCGGAAAGTTTCCTTGAAACCCAAGGATGTTCCACGGGTCAACGAACGCTCCACAATGAACGGCTCGTTCGAGCAAGCCTTCAACTTCCGCGAGCAGGTTGTCGGCTTGTTCGATGTCGTTGCGGTCGATCGCTCCGAGTGCCGAAGTGATTCTCCATTGAACTTCGCATTCAAACCTCGCCGAAACGGACGGGATGATGGCGGCTTGTTCGCGAGCGGCTTCGGCGTGTCCCATGCGTGCGTAAACGTTGGCCAGTTGGCGAAACTGCACCTGCCGCGCGCCGAAGTGAGCAAGGTGAAGGTTCAATGCCTGTCGCACATGGCCGAATGGCTGCTGCGTTGTTTTGGCTTCTGCGTTGAGTCGCTTCGCCCGGCTGCCGTCCTGAGACGACATCAGTCGCGAATAAAAATCATCCCGCTGCCGAGCGACAAGTGGCAACAGAGACGTCAGAGTGATTGTTGAATCGTGACACGCCGGGCCGTCACCGCTGATCGCTGACGCCATCAGAATCGTCCCGCACAGGACGGCTCCCGCGTCGAAGATGGCTTCTTCCTGATCGACCTGATAGCTGACCCACTCGATCAGCGCATCGAAGATGATCTTGCGAATGACGAAACGGCGGTAGACACCTTTGCCGTCGATCAGATGCGGGTCCCACTCACCGAACAGATAGTTCGTCCGTTTATAGACCGGGTGATCGTGATCGTAGGCTCGGACGTCGAGAGCCAGTTCGCTGAGATTCGACAGGTCGAAGTGAGCACCGATCAAAACATCCGACGGCGACCCTTTGAGCATCGCCAGTGCTTTTTCGATGATCGGCTGGTGGGCACCGGACGTGACGCCGGCCCCTTCGATGTAAAGCGGCAGCGGCCGAAAGCTCTCGTGCTCGTACGGCATCATCTTCCGGCCGTTTTCGAGCACCGGCACCGGCCGGTATCCCAGGTAATCATTCAGCCGGTCCATCGCGCCGGTGACGACTCGGTCGACCTCGTCCCACGGGCCACCCTGCTCAAGCACTGCTTCGAAGCAACGTCCCAGGAAAAAGGGATTCACAAAGTCGGACGGTTCAAGATGGAACAGCAGATCCGAGTGAAACTTTCGATACGCCGGCAGGAGCGAATCAATCGTGATGGAGATCGCTGCTGACGCCTGGGCCGCGTCACTGAACGCTGGCGACGAACCGGTGAGCTGGTCGAGCTGCTCGGTCAACGCGTTCTGGAGACCTTCCCAGGAAGTCTCGCTCCCGCATTGGTCGGCAATGAGGTTGAGTTGGCCGAAAAAATCCGGGTCAAATTTTCCGTTCGAGAAATTCAGGTAGCCCAGAACCTTCGTGAATGCTTCGTCCAATTCGGACGGCGAAGGTGTTCCAGGGTCATTCCTTTGTGACATTTCTCGAAAGCCTTGTCCGCTGAGTGGTCAGACCTTTCTCAGCAGTTGGTTGATTCAACGATCGTGGTTTCCTGCTGTGTCTGACGGTGCGGCAAAATTTCGCCGAATGCACGACACAAAACAAAATACCCAAGCGAATCACGGATTGTGGACAGTTATTGACCTGCCGGCAACCATCGCTCGCGGCCAGCATCTTTCCGGGCAGACCATTGGCTGCGACCGGCGATGCGACATTCAACGGGTTGCCCATTTTGCCGAACCCGAATTGTCAGCACAGACGAATGCGTTGAAAACCTGCTCCTGGCTTTTCGGAGCGAATCGTCTCGGTCCGTCGATCGAGCTGAGCCGACGAGAATTGAGAAGTCCTGCCTGTTTCGGAGTCGCCATCCCGAGCAGGCTGTTCGATGCTGATTTCCAGGACGCTTGCGTCAACGATGGGAGAATCTCGATGAACGGAGCCGGAGACGAATACCTTCGTACTAAAGTGATGACCGCCAGCCCGCACCGACTTCACCTGATGGTGATCGACGAGATGCTCAAGCACAGCCGAAACGCTCTGAAAGCCATCGACGCTCAGAATTTCGAGACGTCCCATTCTGAAACCGTTCGAGCTCGCGAATTCTGTGGCGAAGTTCTGAGCGGTATCCGCGACGATCAGGATCCCAGCCTGGCCGCAAACGTGAAGGACTACTTTCTGCACGTGCAGAAGTACCTTTTTCTGGCCGACATGCAGCAGGACCGGAAGTCTGCCGAGCGAGCGATAGAACTGCTCGAAGGCTACCGCGAATCGTGGGTCGAGCTAAACAACCAACTGGCCGCCGCGATTTAAGAAATAGTCCGACTTTCGACCGGAAAGATTTCAGCCACAGAGCACACAGAGGCCACGGAGTTGTTCTGACTGAAATCCTCTGAGGCCTCTGTGTGCTCTGTGGCTGAACATTTGCCGTCAGGGCAACCGCCGGTGCAGAAGTGGATCGCTCAGAAGCCGGCGGCGCGGCCGTGTTTTCGAGCGTCGCTGGCTGCTTCGAGGCCGGAGGCTGTTCGTCGGACTGCCTGGGAAACCGCCTGGTAGTCTCTCTTTGCAGTTTGGTGTCCAAAGCTTTGCAGCTTTTCGGCGACGGTCGAGTCGAGCGGAGATTCAAGCAGCAGCGTTTCGGGCAGCCATTGGTGATGGATGCGGGGCTTGCTGAGAGCTTCAGTCGGCGACATCCCAAACCGAGTCATGTTGAGCAGAACCTGCAGCGTTGAGCTGATGATTCTCGGGCCGCCGGACGCTCCGGCAACAAAGACGGCTTTACCGTCTCGGACCAGAATCGTCGGCGACATGCTCGATAGCGGCTTTCGGCGAGGGCCGACCGCGCTGGCTTCCGACTGAATTAATCCAAAGGCGTTGGGCTTGCCGGGTCGAGCGGCGAAGTCGTCCATTTCGTTGTTCAGGACGATTCCGAATTCCGGATCAACTTCCCAGCTACCAAAGCCCGTGTTGATGGTTTCGGTGCAGGCGACGGCGTTTCCTTCGGCGTCGATGATCGAAAAGTGCGAAGTGCCTCCGTCTTCGATCGGCAGGTAGCGGCCGTAGTCTTTCAGCGGTCGGGTCTTTGCGAGATTGATCCGTTCGCCGAGCTTCGCCGCGTAGGCAGGGCTGGTCAGACGCGACACGGGAATGTCGGCAAAGTCGGGATCGCCGAGCCAGGTTGCTCGATCGGCGAACGAATGTTTGAGAGCTTCGGTTAGAACGTGCAGGTACTTCGGCGAGTTGTGGCCGAGACTTTCCAGTCGTCCCTCAAGTTTGTTCTGCTCAAGCCATGTCAGGATGTTGAGGCTTTCGATGATGGCCACTCCGCCACTTGACGGAGGCGGCATCGCGACAACCTGCATTCCGTCAAACTGGCCATTCAGCGGTCGCCGCTCAACAACATCCATCTGCCGGAAATCGTCCATCGAAAGAATGCCGCCCCGGCTTGTGACATGCTTGACGATGCTCTTCGCGATCGGCCCTCGATAGAAGGCGTCGACTCCGTCGCGGGCGAGCAATTCCAACGCTGGCAACTGTGGCGATTTCCAGAGAAACGGCGAACCGTCGTCGTTGGTTTCTGAAAGGTCGCCGCTGCCCAGATAGCGTTGCCAAAGACCTGTGAAATCATCGCTGAGTTTTCGTGCCGACTGGATTTTGCTTTGGCGGCCGGACAGTTCATGAGCGTCCAGCGGCACTCCGTCTTTCGCAAAGCGAATCGCCGGCTGCAGAACCGTGCTCAGCGGCAGCGTGCCGTACTTTTTCAGGGCGTGGCACAAGCCTCGAACATGCCCCGGCACAGCGATGGCAAGTGTCCCTCGGCGACTGGCCTCGCTTCCGCCCTCAGAATACATGTCGCGTGTGGCTGCCAGCGGTGCTCGCTCTCGGTAATCCAAAGCGATCGACCGCTGATTTTTCGCATCCCAGATGACCATGAATCCGCCGCCGCCCATGCCGGAACTCGCCGGACGAAGCACGGACAACGAGAATCCCACGGCCACTGCGGCATCGACAACGTTGCCGCCCCGGCGGAGCATCTCGATTCCCGCCTCACTGGCCAGCGGATG
The DNA here is from genome assembly GCA_937899075.1 of uncultured Planctomyces sp. Lineage (GTDB taxonomy): Bacteria > Planctomycetota > Planctomycetia > Planctomycetales > Planctomycetaceae > JABMPE01. Next base: position 5,627 of record CALDJX010000215.1, read on the forward strand.
ATCGGCTGCGACCGCGGCGTGCTGCCAGGGTGGAGTCGCCGATTCAGCCTCGGCAGCCAGCATCACTCGCTGATCTGACAGGATGCCGACAGAAAGAATCGTGATCAGCAGTGTGGTTGCTCGAAGTCGCATAACCGAATTCCCAGACAAAGGTTTCAGCATCGGCACGACGTGCCCCATTGGGCATTCGATGATCAATAACACGTTCCCGGGACGTGTTCCGAGACGCACTCGGCTAGCGGTTTCCCGATGTTCATGTTAATCGAATACTGGCAAATGCCCAGGACTGGTGGACATTCTGCTGCCAATCGGTGATTTCGGCGGCGACCAATTCTTGAGAGTCGCGTAACCTTATATCTGACCATGACGGAGAG
>CALDJX010000216.1 GCA_937899075.1 uncultured Planctomyces sp.
ACAAAACACAATTTTCTACCTTCCCACTATGGCAGTACTGGTTGTAGAGTTTTTCATCGAGGTATTTCAGAATCGCCACTCGCCAGGACACGGGATGCTTCGCTCCTGGGAGCTTCGTCGTGACCGACGGCAGGTAGCCATGTTCCTGCTCGAAGAATTGAAAGGCCAGGCCGATCTGCCTGAGGTTGTTGACCGACGCCGCTTTGTACGCTGCCGACTTAGCTTGTTCCAAATCGACAAACCAGGAATTCAGCAATCTGAGCAGATGCGGTTCGGCCGCTTTGAGAGGAATTGTCAGCCGGCTTTCGGTACCCGAGGGCTCCGTGACCTGCGCCTCTCCCAGAGCACTGATCAGTGCGTCGATCGTTTTTGCATCCGTAGGTCCGCTGCCATCACCGAAGGGACGAAGCAAGTTGGCCAGCGTGACAGGCAGAGTTCGCACGGTCTGTGTGATCTCGTATTGCAGCTCCGCAGCTGGAGCATTGGCAGCGAGTTGAAGGTTGGGATCTTCTCCCACTGCCAGCGAAAGAGTCAGGTAGTTCGTGTCTTCCCAGATCGGAAGCTGAGTCATCAGAACGGCTGCCAGCGGAGATTGGCTGTAGCGAAACTTGACCTGTTCGACATAGTCCTTATCGGATGTGTTGCTAATCACCCAGAGCAGGGCATCCGGCATCGAGGCCGCGATCTTCAGGAGTTTCGTATTGGGTTGCTTCTTCAGTGCGATCTGATGGGCATCCAGAAACTCTCTGGAGGAAAGAATCAGTGTCTTGTCATCCACGAACCGGACAAATTGCTCTGCCGGCATCGGAAAGAACTTGCCCTGTTCGATTGGAAAGTATTTCGACTGCGTCATTTCTGAGTTCGCACCATCGATCCTGACGCCAAGATGCCTGGATGCAAATTCCATGGCTGTGCCATCGATGACAGTCAGCACGACGAGCGGCTGGCTGTAGGTACGATCGTCGTTTTCCCATTGCAGATTCAGAACCTGTTCGAGATTCTGATCCATTAGGAACTTATTCGGGGCACTCTGATCAAGTGATTCCAGAATCCGTTTAAACCGCCCATCCTTCCTGAACTGGCGAGGTCGATAGCCGTAGATCTCCCATATGTCGTTGGGAACCTGGGAAAGGTCGTAGGAAAATGACGGCTCCACGGACTGACGGGTGAGACTCTCGTCTGATTTCGCGCTCTGGAACTCCATCAACATCATGTTGCTGCCGGTTGGGGATTCGAACGTCCCGGGACGTTTGATGGAATTCCCGTCGGGGATCCGTCCACCACGAGGACTTTCAATCCCGCCGTGCTCGACCAGGCAGACTCGCAGCACACCGTGATTTAGCTCGTAGATACCAAGACGTCGTTCGGCGCGGCCAATGAAGTCAATCGTCTTGGGAGTCACCGTGCTGTTAATCTCGATCCGACCGGTGTCAACCTCGGTCTTCTCGCCGTCAGGCTTCCTTTCCGCAATGACAAACGTGTCGCCCTTGATCTGGAGCAAGAGGCCGCTGAAGCCGTTTTGGGTGGCAAGCTGTTTTCCGCCTTCTGTGACCGAGACAGATACCCAGTTGCCCTGCAATAGCTTGAGGTCACCCTCCGCGGCTACACCGTCGTCGGACTCAACCACCGGAACGAGTGCCACGCGAAAGCCCATCATGTGTGCCTCGCGGCCGGCCACTTCAATACCCCGGTTGAACGGCGAGCCACAAGGTTCCGCGGGGCTGAGCCAATCACCTCCGCGACACGTGTGAACGGGAGACCACACATCTACCTCTGGATCCTTTCCTCCAGAGAGTTTGCTTTGCCAGGCATCCCGGACCCACTCGCGCACGTTCCCGTACATATCGCACAGTCCCCACGCGTTCGGCTTCTTCTGGCCCACTGCGTGCGGCGTGCCGTCGGAGTTTTCGCTGTACCAAGCGTAGTCTCCAAGCTCGATGAGATCGTTTCCAAACGTGGAAGGGTACACCAAGTCTTTGTCATCGTCCCAGACCAGGGTCGTGCCTGCCCGGCACGCATACTCCCACTGAGCCTCGGTCGGTAGTCGATATTCCCAACCCTTGGGCAAGCGACCCGCTTTGCGTTCAAGTTCCGTGAACTTTTGGCAGAACTTCTTGGCCTCGTTCCATGCCACCTTCTCAACCGGCAGGGATTCGCCTTTGTTCTCGCTCGGATTGTCGCCGATCAACGCTTCATACTGTGCCTGCGTCACTTCGTATTTTCCCATCCAGAAGCCCCGGGTCAGTGTCACTGGTTGCTGCTCTCTGCCCATCTTGAATTCTCCAGCAGGGCACCAGCACAACGGCATCTCGAGCTGATTGTCTGACCGTTGCTGACCGGCCTTGTTAGAGTCCGCACCCTTGGCAACGCTCCGGTCGAGTAGCGCCGTAACTTGCGTGATTTCAACTCGGTCGTCCACGATGCGGATCGCGTCGGTCGGATTTTCAAGCGTGTACCTTTCGCCGTTGACTGTCAGAACTTTGTCGACCAGCGTGATGTTGTATCTACCGTTGGCACTCTTGAAGGAATGGGTTGTGATTCCAGAGGCGTCGTCCTGATGGGTACTCGCTGTCCCGCCTAGCGGCTTTTCGCCGGACGTATCCACAATTGTCAAGGGGTGAGTCCCCAGCGTCATTTTATCTTCTGGTGGCGACACCTCCAGGTGCACCACCCCTGTGTTCGTCTGCGCGAAGTAGGATACGGCGCTGCCGATGAGAATCGTTGCGATGATCACTGTCTGACCGATCGTCATCTTGAAGTTACGCTGGTCGTCCCGATTACTGGTTTGGAATTGCTGCACACCAGTCAGAACACCCGCAATCGAGGAAAGCACGACGGATGCAACCAAGTAATACAAGGTGAGATCTGAATCGGCGACGCTGGTGTCGCCAGAGAAGACAAACAAGTCGAGGCAGAAAAATGCGACAGGAACCAACGATAAGTAGAAGAGCAATTTTGCAATCAAGGCGAGCCAATTTGGACTCATGTCGCCTGCTGCGGCATGTTGTCCACCATTATTGGCGCTGCTTCCACTATCGGACGGCACCAGTTCCTGCTGCACGTCCGCGACCGGTTGCCATGTTCGCAAGAACTCCTCGAGGGCATTCGCGACTTCACTCGGTGTGAGATAACGCTCGTCCGGATTCTTGGCCATCATTCGGGTCACGATGGCCAACAGTTCCTCTGGCATGTCGTCACGCAGCGTTGCCAGCGACTCCGGCTCGATCTGGGCATGACTCTTGAGCTTGTGCATCACACTGCCATCATCGAATGGCACTCGACCCGAGAGTAGGTAGTAGAAGGTTGCCCCGAGGCTGTAGATGTCGCTACGAATGTCGACCTGGCGGGCATCTTTTGCCTGCTCGGGCGAAATAAAGTCAGGTGTCCCCATGATGGCGCCGGCTGCTGTTAAGTCAGATCGGGCTGGGTCTGAGTCGTTGGCTTCGCTTGCTTCGGGTGCGAGTGACGCCAGGCCGAAATCAAGGATCTTGACGGTGCCATCTGCGGTAACCATCAGGTTGTGCGGCTTTATGTCGCGGTGAACCATTCCGCGCTCGTGTGCGTGCTGAAGTCCGATCGCTGCCTGCCGGACATAATCGGAAGCTTCGGCGATCGGCAATGCACCTCGTACTTTGACCGTTTGAGACAAATCAACTCCGTCAACAAACTCCATCACCATGAAGTGAAAGTCGCCGGCATGATCGGCATCGTATGCGGTCACGATGTTCGAATGAGAAAGTTGTGCTGCAGCCTTCACTTCACGGTGGAAACGATCGATAGCTTCAGCTTTGCGTATCAGTCCGCGATTGATGACCTTCAGTGCCACCGTGCGTTCCATCTTTCGGTGACGGGCTTGATACACGTCTCCCATACCACCTTTGCCGATCAGGCCAAGAATCTCGTAGCGGGAATGCTCAGCCAACTGGACAGGAACGTCCTGACAGGACGCAGACTCGGTAGCCACACTACGATCGACCGTCTGATCAGTCGGCAATTGCCTGGCCTCTTTCAAAAGGCCGACGAACGTGTCGTCTGACGACAGACTGATAATGGTGTCGCAGCAAGGCTCACACTCGCTGATATGACGCTCGACTGCTACCGCTTCGTCCGGCGGAAGTTGCCCAAGATTGTAGGCGCTCAATTGGTCCCGGCACGGGTGGGCTGTAATTTCGGGCATAGAAAAACTCGGTCAAAAAGTGGTGATGAACACGCCGATATTCTCATGGCCGTCTCATCATCGGAGGTCAAAAACCGTCTGGCGCGTTGCTAACTACCAAGACCCGTTCGCCGCCGAGGATTTCAGCTCTTGGCGAAAAAACCCGATGGAGACTCGATCAGCCCCTCGGATTCCTGGCGTAACCTGCTCAGAACTCTACACTTAGCGACAATCACGGCATTTCGGGAAATTTCCATTTCCTCGGCGACAGCGTCTGGTCTAGCCCCCTCCAACGCCACGCGACAGAACGCCTTCCAGGTCTTCGGCTCGAAGTGAGGTTCGGCGAGGGCCATCAGCTGTCGGAGCACGTATTGGTCGTGCTCCCGGTCCCAAATTCGACTCATCTCGCTGGCGGGGTCGTCCAACTGTGCCAACCTGGCATCGATATCCGAGTCGCCCCGCGCCTGTGGACGACGGTCCCGTGCTCGCCAGAATTTCCGCAACCGATTGATCAGAATCGCCTTTAGCCATCCGCGAAAGGCACCTGGCTGACCTCGATGCTCGAACCGACTAAGATCCTTGGATACGGCCAGCAAAACTTCTTGAACCAGGTCGTTCGCGTCGCTGTCTTGAACGTCGTATCTTCGCAACCAGGCTCGAATCAAAGGCGTGTAAATATCCGCTAAGCGATTCCAACTCTCATCTTCTGGTGAGTGGCGGAGTCGTTCGAGGAGGCTGAGCGAGGTTTCATGCATATCGGGGCGGTCATTTTTCCATAGATTATCGACTGGCATGAGGACCGCGCCAATTCAGCTCGATTTTCCCTTGATTCCCGAGATTCTGGTGAATCACTTACCCCAAGAAGTGGCAATACGGCTCAGTTGCATGGAGACATGCGAGACATCCCAGAAAGCGAAAAGCAACTACGAAGAAAGAAACAAATGGAAGAAACAAAGGGGACGCAGAAGAAACAAAGGGGACAGAGGAACCAAAGGGTCGGGGCTCTTTGGTTAGCAGCCGCTTCCTGTTCCCCAAACGTTTCCAGTCCAGTTGCTGTTAAGCCAGGATCTTGTCGACTACATGGCCGGCGACGTCTGTCAGTCGATAGTTGCGCCCCTGAAATTTAAACGTCAGCTTTGTGTGATCGACGCCCATCAGGTGCAGCAGTGTCGCGTGGAAGTCGTGAACGTGGAAAATGTCTTCAACGGCTTCGTAACCCAGTTCGTCGGTGGCTCCGTGAGTAATTCCGCCCTTAATTCCACCCCCCGCCATCCAGCAACTGAAGCCGCGAATGTGATGATCGCGGCCGCTGCCCTGAGCCATGGGAGTTCGTCCGAATTCGCCGCCCCAGATGACCAGAGTATCCTTTAACATATCGCGTTGTTTCAAATCCTTAATCAACGCGGCCGCTCCCTGGTCGACTTCGCCGGCGGTGCCTTCCATTGCTTTTTTGACTCCACCATGATGGTCCCACGCTCGATGATACAGCTGCACAAACCGCACGCCTCGTTCTACCAATCGGCGAGCCAACAGGCAGTTGGCGGAAAACGAACCATCCGCTCCCTTGGTGCCGTACATGTCCAGCACGTGCTGAGGTTCCTGGCTCATGTCCATCAATTCCGGCACGCTGTTTTGCATCCGGAATGCAGTTTCGTACGCTCCAATGCGAGTTGCGATTTCCGGGTCCAGCGTTAAATCTGCCTCCAGGCGATTAAGCTGATTAATGGAATCGACCACCTGCTTCTGCTGACTTCGATTAATACCTGCCGGATTCTTCACATACAGTACTGCGTCTCCCGTCGAGCGAAATTCCACGCCCTGAAAACGGCTCGGCAGAAAGCCGCTGTGCC
>CALDJX010000217.1 GCA_937899075.1 uncultured Planctomyces sp.
CTGTCAGTCGTGTGCGGGCGCGACGCGCTTCGTGCCGGCCGGCCGCACACTGTTTTCACTCGTTTTGGAATACACTCTTCAGGAAGCCTTCAGTATGAAACGTTCCACCAAAGCGGCGACACTCAGCTTTGTGGTCCCAGGCGCGGGGCTCTGGTATCTCGGAGAATCCTGCCAGGCGATTGTTAATCTGATTGTGGCGGCAGTGCTGAGTGCGATCGTGACCGCAACAGGCCACGAATATCTTCACTGGGGCTTGCTGGCAGTTGCTGCCGGGTCATCAGGTTACGCTCACGCCGTGGCCGGAGCGCTGCAACGGAGATCAGGCGTTAAATCTGTGCGCGGTTCCAGTGACTCATCGAAAGCAGGGTTTTAATATGTGTCGACTTTACGGATTCATGGCCAACGAAGAAACAAAAGTGGAATGCACGCTCGTTCACTCGCAAAACGCGTTGCTGATGCAGAGTGAATCAGATTATCTGGGACGTGCGCACGCAGACGGCTGGGGCCTTGCATTTTATCATGATGAATTCCCGGAACTGGAACGACGAGCCAATCCAGCATACGAAGACCTTCACTTCAGCAGCACAGCAGAACGCGTCTACGCCGAAGCGGTTGTTGCTCACGTGCGGTTGGCGACAGTGGGAACACCAAGCGAACTGAACTGCCATCCGTTTGTTTTCGGAAAATGGGCGTTCGCGCACAACGGAACTGTGTCTGCATTCACTCAGTTGAAGCAGGAACTCGAAGACGAAACAGATCCCGTGTTGCAGTCCAGTCGTGTGGGTGAAACGGACAGCGAGCAGCTTTTCTTCTGGCTGTTGTCGCGAATGCGAATCGCTGGACTCGATCTTTCCCGCTGTTCGTCTGCGGACAATGTTGCCGAAGTCGTGGCGAGCAGTTTACGGGAGCTCGCTTCACGGTGCCGAAAAGCCGGCGCGATTGAGGCGAAGTTGAACATCCTGCTTACCAATGGTCAGATGATGATTGCCACTCGTTGGAACAACGACCTGTTCACCGTTCTCCGCGAGGGCATTCACGATTGTGAGATCTGTGGTATTCCTCACGTTCATCATGACGACAGTCACGAATACCGTGCGGTGGTCATCGCCTCCGAAAAGCTGTCGGAAGAGCCGTGGGCCGAAGTGCCGAACTACAGTGTTGTCGCGATCGATAAGAGCATCATTGTGGATATGAAGGATATTTCCGAAGTCGCAGCGCGCGTTGTCGATCGCTGCCATACGCAGAGTTGATAGAGTTTGCAAAAACAACAAGGAGTCTCCTCATGCAGAGCATCCCTGTCATCTCACATCACACGCCACGACCGTCAGCAACAATGCTCGCGCGTATGGAAAGACTCGCCAGAGATGTGTTGGGCGAACATCCGGAATTTTCCGTGCCGGATGTCTTTAAAGACCACGTTCCAGTGTCGTTGAACGCTGCGCCGTCAATTCATGTGGACGACTACTCAGCGATTACTCGCTTCGAGTCAGGACAGGATATCTCATTCTATCAGTCGCGATGTCGGTTGCGAGCAGTCGATGGAGACGTAGTTATTGCATGCGGTCCACCGATCGACGGCTATGAAGCGTATTGCCAGAACCATCTCGGGCTAGGACAAGTCGATTGGTTGTATCCCGCCGTCCGGGAGAATCCCGTGCGAATAGCGGAAGCAGCATGGGAAGATCGTTCTGTCCGTCGAGAAATTATCTATCGCATGAGGCATTCTGAACTGGAATACCTGCATCCACACATGGGGACTCTTCCCGTATGGGAACTCGCAACGTTGCTGCGGAAAAGCAGCCGTCGCCCATTGCAGGTCATCGCACCATTGCCAGCACTGACACAATGGACGAACGACAAAGTTGCATTTACTCAAACTGTTACTCGACTGTTCGGTGAAGGGGCAGTGCCGGAATCTGATTCTGCCTGGAACGAATCAACACTTGTTCCCAAGCTGCGTGAGATTGCGGAACATTGTGGATTTGTAGGTATCAAACTGCCGGATTCAGCGGGAGGCGACGGAAACATTGTTATCGATGCCAGCGAAATTCGGGGGAAATCACTATCGAAGATCCTTGAGCTGGTGCATAGTCGAATGCCTCAAACACGGAATCACAATTCGCGGCTATTGATCGATGCGTGGCAGACCGATGTTCTGTGCAGTCCATCTGTACAAACGTGGATTCCGCCAGTTGCAGACGGTCCTCCCATCGTTGAAGGCATTTTCGAACAGGCGACGGTTGGCGCCAATGGACAATTCGTCGGCCATCAACCAGCACAGTTTCCGCATACACTGACGGAACAGATCGCAGAACGCAGTTGGTTGCTGGCCAGTCTGTACCAGCGTCTGGGTTACGTGGGCCGTTGCTCGCTGGATTTGATTCTCGTGGGCAAAGACACCGGTAGCTGTCACATCGAATTCATTGAATGCAACGGTCGCTGGGGCGGCACATCGCTTCCGATGACGATGTTGAACCGTGTTCTGGGTGACTACGGATGTCAGCCCTATGTGTCGCAGATCGTCAACGTGCCCGGGTTTGAACGGCTTTCATTTGCGGACCTCGCTGCCGCATTGTCACATGATCTGTACGACACCAGGACTGGCAATGGAAGCATTATTCTGTTCAATCCAGGGCGATTGAAGGCGCAATCGGGCATCGATGTCATTGACCTTGGCGGTAGCGGCGACGTGACCGCAAGAATCGCTGAATGCATCAACACAAGATCGAGGTCCGTGGATGGAAACGGCTTGCGAAGTGAGGTCGCGAAACTCGCCGAAAGTTCAGATGGCCCTTATGATAAGCGGCCCCACGTCATCTAAGGCATGGCAACGCTCTGTTCAGGTATTCCGCCACATCTTCTGGGTGATCAAGGACGACGAACAGATCAAGATCCGATTCACTGATGAAGCCGTGAGTCACCATCGACTGCCTTAACCAGTCCAGCATCGGCTGCCAGTAATCACGGCCGACAAGCACCAATGGAAAGTTTGAGAGCTTTCCAGTCTGCACCAGAGTGAGCGATTCGAACAATTCATCCATCGTGCCGAAGCCACCCGGAAAAATGACAAAACCGCACGCGTACTTCGCGAACATCATCTTCCGCACGAAGAAATAGTGGCACGAATAGCTTGCATCGACGTAGTCGTTGATCTGTTGTTCCTCGGGAAGTTGGATGTTCAGTCCGATGGAACACGCTCCGCCTTCCTGAGCACCTCGGTTGGCCGCTTCCATCACACCGCTGCCACCGCCAGTGATAATGGTGAAGCCGGACTGCCCCAACTGCCTACACGTTTCGCGGGCCAACTGATACTCCAGAGCGTCTGGTGCCGACCTTGCACTGCCGAAAATTGCGAGTGCTCGTTCCCGGCCTTCCACAGCACGAGACATCGTTTCGACGGCTTGAATCACGTCGCTTTGCAATCGCAGCACCCGCCAGGAGTCGTCTCGAAGGAATGACGGCGCCGAACGTTGTGACGTGTCCAGAAGCTCGAAGTCGGGGCTTTCTGTTCGAACTGGTGGAACTGTTGGTTCGGTCACGTGGGTGACTCCGACTTAACGATCTTATCTTTGCCGCTCTTAATCCCAATGTCGACGGCAACATCAAGCGTTCTCGGCTGCGGCGGTGCATGAACAGTCAGTACCGGACACGGTGCCATGCGGACCAATTGTTCGGCAACGCTGCCGCTAAGGAAATGGTCGATGCCCGTTCGGCCGTGAGTCCCCGCCACGATAAGATCGACCGAATGTTTCCGAGCGTATTCGACAATCTGAACGACGGGATGACCAAACACGGCGGCGAATTCGATTTCATGGTCCTTTCGATAGTCCGGAAACAGTTCGCTCCACAATTTGACAACGGCCTCTTCTTCCTGCTGCACGTGCCGCGCGACAGCGCCGTCGTTCGCTTCGATGAGCCGTGCTGCCGCGTCTGAAAGGCTCGAAGCTCGATCATCGATCACATGCACCAGATGCAGTTTTGCCTTGAAGCGACGACACAGATCCCGAGCCAATTCACGACCACGTTTGCTGAATCGAGTGAAGTCGGTCGCCATCAAAATATTACGTAGTTCGATCATGGCCTTCGATTTCCTCAAGGACGCAGCGAAGTCGCGCACGTCGGCGTGGCCGAGATTAAAATAAGGTACCAACGCACCCCGCAGCTTCCTTCACTGCGTTTCGTGCGCCGTTGAACAGTGGACGATCTCGCCTACGGATGCACGAATTCGTGCTCCGGATGTCGGACAGTCAGCACGGGGCACGGCGATTTTCGCACAACTTTCTCAGCCACACTCCCCAGCAACATGTGAGCGATCGCGCCGCGACCGTGTGTGCCCATGACGATCATGTCTGCGTTGCTCTCTTTCGCGTGCTTGATGATCTCCACAAACGGATGCC
>CALDJX010000218.1 GCA_937899075.1 uncultured Planctomyces sp.
TGAATCCACTGGTGTTCCAACCGGTTGCCGACTCCGTTGAGCCTCGGCCCGAGTTTCGGTTTTAAAGGCTCCGAAGTCGCGGCGTGACAGGCCGTGCAGTTGAGTTCGGTCAGCAGAAGCCGGCCAGCAACGACCTCGTCAATCTCCTGATGTCGGGCGAATCTTTCAAAGCCAGCGACAAAGGGTACTGCCCCTGGCTGCGCGTGGACCTGGCCGTGCAGCGCGACGACCACGCAAGCAAACTTCCACAACCTGAAGTTCCGCATGTCAAATTCCTGAACCATAAACCTGACCGTATCAAGAAGTCACCGGCACATCGAAATGTCCGCAGGGTGCGTCTTGACGCACCATCGTTCCGCGTGACGCAGTGGTGCGTCGAGACGCACCCTGCAAAATTTTGAATGCCGTTCCTCATGAAACGATAGACTTCTTCTTCAAACGAAGCGACGACTCAGCACTAACTTTATGACAGCGGGCACGCCGAGTTACAGTCCTCTGTCACTCAGTCAATGTTTCCAACTTAAACAGGCGCTTCCTTCCCGGACGCTGCCAATTCGGAGTTACTCATGAGTCGATTCTCGTTTGCATTGATCTTCTGCGCCGTCAGCGTTTTGGGCATTCCTTCATATGCGGTTGCCGATGGCAAAACTCCAGCGCCGGATCTTGTCTTCCTCTTGATCGGCCAATCAAACATGGCAGGGCGCGCCGCCCTGGAAGATGGCGACGAAAAACCAATCGCCAACGTGCTGTTGCTTGATGACCAAAGCCAGTGGATTCCGGCGACGAACCCGTTGAACCGGTTCGCGACAGATCGAAAAGTCATCAGCATGCAGCGGATCAGTCCAGGAGCAGGCTTCGCTCAGGAGATGGCAGCAAAATTGCCGGGTAAGACGATCGGGCTGATTCACAACGCCCAAGGCGGCACGAAGATTCAGCAGTGGGGGAAAGGGCAAGACCTCTACGTCCACACGATTGAGCGGCTGGCAAAGGTGAAGGACCTGCGCGTCGATGGCGTGCTGTGGCACCAGGGCGAAGGAAATCGGAGCGACACAGAATACCTCGTACGGCTAACCGACCTGGTTACTCGACTGCGTGCAGACCTGAAAAATCCTGACCTGCGTTTCGTCGCTGGCGAGATCTACGGCAAAGCGATCGTGAACGACCAGATGGCGCAACTCGTCGAAACTGTTCCCAACACGGGCCTGGCTCGAAGCAATGAGCTGACAGTCTTTGACAACGTCCACTTCGACCGGAAGAGCCAGCTACTACTCGGAAAACGCTACGCGACCGAGATGCTCAGGCTCCTCGAAGCGGGTAACCGGTAAAGTAAGAATTCGAGCCACAGAGATCACCGAGGTAAGTGAGGTGTTCCGTCGCGATTTATCTTTGGGTGTGTCGTTGCCGACGCTGCCAGCGTCGGTCAGAAGCTGGCAGCTTCTGCAACGGCGAAATGCGATTCATCGCTCGTACGACGTCTGTCAATCCCCTTCAACCCGACTTTAAACTACCTTTTTGGTCTCGTCACCGAAACTGCGATTGACGTACTGCTGGAACAGTATACCCTGAAGCCTTCCGTACTGTTCCAACAGTAGGCGAGGCAATGAAAAACGAGAAACACCAACCAGCCGAGTTTGAGCTTCAGGTCCTGGGCGTTCTGTGGGAACACGGACCGTCGACGGTTCGCGAGGTTCTGGAACGGCTGCCCGACGGAAAACCGCGGGCGTACACGTCGGTCCTCTCTGTCATGCAGGTCATGCAGAAAAAGGGCCTGCTCTCGGCGAAGCGGCAGAAAGACGGCCCCGCCAATGTCTACTCGCCGAAGAGGTCGCGCGAGCAGATTGCCGGTCCGATGATGAAAAGTCTGGTCAGTCGCATCTTCGCAGGTGACCCGGCTCTTGCCGTGCAGCAATTGCTTTCAGGCAGCAACGCCGCGGCCGAAGACGTCGACGCGATTCGCCAGTTCCTGGACAAGTTCGAAGAGTCGCTGCCTGCCGCACGGCCTCGCAAGAAATCCTGACCATCCATCGGTCAGCCGCTATCGCTTGATCGTTTTCTCAACGGCTCATTACGGAGTCTCGTCATGCTCGACGCCATTTCCATCGATAACTGTCGACTCTTAATCCAAACGCTTGGACATTCCTTGTGGCAGGCAAGTGCCGTCGCTGTTTTCTGCTGGCTGGTGCTTCGTTCGCTGCCAGCGAGAAAAGCAGGAACTCGGTACGCCGTAACGTGCGGCGGGCTGGTTGTGGTCGTTCTGGCAACGCTCATGACGGCCGCCTCTGTTTCCCCGTCCATGACCGCGTCGATGAGTATTGATTCCGCTGCGGCACGGCCAAACGATTCAACAGGCGATTCGCCCCCGCTGTTGACCGAACAGAACTCGGTCACCTCAACTCGACCGAGCGACGGACACGCTCAGACTGAAGCCGACGACCGTCGCCCAGCATCGACGACTTCCGAAATCACAACGCAATCGCACATCGCGTGGCCGGCCCTTGCCGCTGGAGTGTGGGTCTTAGGCGTGCTCGCAATGATGTTCCGACTGGTTCGTACCATCGTCGCGCTGCGTAAACTGGAACCATGCCGAACTCTGGCCGACGACACGATGCTCAGTCAGGTGCGTGATGTCATTTCGGAACTGTCGCGGCGTATGAATCTGCGCTGGCCGGTCTCGCTGGTCGTCAGCGACAATGTTTCCGTGCCCGGCATCATCGGTACTTTCTGGCCGACGCTATTGATGCCGCCTGCCATGCTGACCGGAGTCCCGATTGAGCAATTGAGAATCGTGATCGCTCACGAGCTGGCTCACGCGAGACGCTTCGATTTTCTCGTCAATCTCGGGCAGTTGCTCGTTGAGTCGCTGCTGTTCTTTAACCCGGCCGTCTGGTGGTTGAGCCGACAGATCCGGGTCGAACGCGAAGCGTGCTGTGATGCGGTGGCCGTTGAGGCGACTGGTTCGGCAGTGCCTGTCGCGCGAACGCTGTTATCGATCGTCGAGCGACTGCGCGAATCGTTTGACGGTTCAACCGCCGAGCAGTTTGCGACTCCGGCGGGAGTTCAGTCGCTGGCCGGCAGCAATCCAGACGGCGGTTCTGGTGGGTCGAGCGACAGCGACAGTCCGTTGTTTGATCGAGTCCGTCGCATCGTGACGCCGGATCAGCGACCGCATGTTCGAGTTCCGTGGTACACGCTGTTGGGAGTCATCACGGCTTACGGACTCGTCGCGTTTGGCCTGTTCGAAGGAGCCGACGTCGCTGCTCAGATTGTCGAGCGGGCACTCTCCCCCAAAGAGCGGGTGGAGAAGATTGAGGAGCTGATCGCGGCGAAGGGCGAGCTGGCTCGCAGCGAAGGGGTGGCACCGGCATCGGATTCCGATCGACAGAAACCAGGCGAAGCGTTTCCGGAAGCCGTCACGGTGACGGGCACGGTTCGAACTGCGGACGGACAGCCGCTGCCAAAAGACCTGACGGTTTTCGGGACGATGAGCGGGACCGGCTATTCCGGTGCGGAGCAGTTCGGGATCCTCGACGGAGTGACGAACGAGTTTCGTTTCTCGGGACAAACTCGCGGTCAGAAGTACGTTCGCGGCGACACGGCGTTCGTCAATTTGAACATTGGACTGCCGCGAGATTCAGAAGCCGCGAAGCTCTACGCGCCAGTCGCAGCCGGTCCGTTTGAAGTTCGATCGGGTCAGAAGATCGAGAACATCGAGATCGTGCTGCAGCCCGGATTTCCGGGACAGTTTCGCGTGTTGAATTCAGACGGCGAGCCGATCGCGAATGCGTTTGTGAGTGGAAACTTTGTGGCAGTCACAGGGCAAAGCTCGGCCAACCTGAATCCGTCGTTCACTCGGACGGACGCCGATGGCAGGACGACGATTCCGCTCAGCACGGCGGATCTTAGATGGCGGGCTGTGATTCGAGCTGCGGGATATCAGAAGTCGCAGTTCGATCTGAGGCTGAAGAAAGACCAGCCGACTGAGGTTGTCCTCAAGCGAGCCACTCCGGTCACCGTTGTTGTGACATCCAGCGTTGATGGTCGCCCGGTTTCCGGAGTGCGGGCCTTCGTGACGAGCGAGCATTTCACTCGGGACGGTCACTCGTTCGGCATGCTCAACGCGTCGCCTCAGCGGTCAGACCCGCAGGTGTACGAAACGAAGTTGGCTCCGTTGCACGCTTATGGCCCGTCGGATGAGGACGGACGCCTTGTTCTCGATTCACTGGCCGACGATACGCGGTACGAGCTGCTGTTCTTGACGCCCGGATATGGTGAAACCGAGCTGTCCGACGTCGATGTCAGTCTTCCCGAACGAACGTTGCAGATCGCGCCGGCACTCTCGGTGACCGGTCGAATTATCGGCGACCTCTCAGGTTTCCACTCGAAGCCCCCATACATTCAGTGCCGAACGAATCGACGCGGCCTGTTCCGTCGGGTGAATGTCGAGCTTCG
>CALDJX010000219.1 GCA_937899075.1 uncultured Planctomyces sp.
CTCTCATTCTCTGACTCGTCGCCCAGACCATTTATCTTCCCAGATGCCCTCTCAGGTCTACAGCCTGGAATGTCTCGTGGAAAAAACGACGATCTCAGGAACATCCAGTTGGGGTATGGTTGTCAGCAATTCGAAGGCGAAAGCTCAAAAGGTGACGCTGAAAGATTCGAAGATTCTCAAGTGCGGGGGTGGGCTTAACGCCACGATGCTGAGCGACGGTCAACTCAACGTGTCCGACTCTTCCATTGCCGATAATCGCAGCCATGGGATTTACTCCTGGCGCGCGAAGAGCGTGTTGACGAAGACAACGATCGCACGAAATAGCGGGTATGGCGTCCTGCATTACGATGGCCCGATCGACGTGAATGATTCGACCATCAATGACAGTGGCAGCTATGGGCTAATGGCCTACGGATATAAGAACTCCGCTGCGACGCGGCTTTCAGCTCGCCGAAACAGGATCACCGGTAATTCAAGCGGCATCTTCGCCTACCGGGTGGACGATGCGAAAATCGTGAACAACGTTGCGGCGGGTAACAGATCGTACGGAGTGGCAGCCAGCGTCACGGGACGCGGGGCAGCAGATATTTGGAACAATTCAATCGTCGACAATCGATACGGAGTGTGGCATGTCAGCGGAAAAGGCAGCATCCGAAACAACATCATCGCCAATGGCGACATGAAATCGGCTGCCAGGAGTGCATACGGGATTTATCTCAGCCGCGGAACATTAGACGTCGGCCACAATCTGCTCTTCGGGCAACAGCGGAAGTATGTGAATACTTCACCGGGAAATGGTGATGTGCTTAAGCCTCCGCGATTTGTTGACCACGCAAAGGGTGACTTCCGGCTGGCCGCGGGATCGCCTGCGATCAATGCGGGCACGTCGCCGGGATCGCTGACTTCGGTAGACATTCAAGGTCTATCGCGACCGATGTTCGGCGCCTTTGAAATTGGCGCGTTTGAATATCCGGAGAAGTCTGGCTCGGTACGAATTCTCGATTGGGGTGAGATGGCCGCACCGCCGAAGTCGTTGCTCTTGAATGGTCGACCATCATTCAATGCTTTGTTGAATTAGCGTATTTCTTTAATACGACGACTCGTAGACATAAGGAGCTTGCAGTAACGATGCTGGTGACAGGACGCTCAAGGCGACGATGGCTTGCTCGAAATGGGAGACGAGGATTCTCGTTACTGGAACTGCTTGCGGTGACGACGATCATTGGAATCGTCGCGTCGGTGGTGTTGCCGCGGCTCGGCCGGTCGGCCAGCAACGCGAAAGCCAAAGTTTGTCTTGACTACAGAGCACAGTTCAACGTGGCTGCTGAAAAGTTTTTTCTCGCAGAAGGAAAAACGCCGAAGGTCGTCAATCAATTGCAGGACGAAGCGTATCTCGGCGCAGAGGTTCCGGTGTGCCCTGTCGACGGCAGGCGTTACCGGCTGAACCCGATTACCGGCAGAATTGTCGGGCACAAACACTGAGTGTTGCCCGAAAGGCTCTACCTGCCGGAATCGCATTGTGAATGTAGGAGACGATCCGTAGCTCCTGGCTCGGTCGAGCTCATCATTCATGCGTGTTCCTGGCAAGTCGGTTCAGCTAATGAGCCTTTGTCACGATCCAGGTGAGCAGGCCTTTGGCGAGGTGCATGCGGTTTTCGGCTTGCTGGAAGACGATGCTGTTGGGGCTTTCCATGACTTCGTCGGTGACTTCCAGGCCTCGTTTGGCAGGCAGGTCATGCATGAAGCGGCAGTCGGAAGGGGCTTTCGCCAGAAGTTCTGCGGTGACCTGGAAGCCGACGAAATCCTTCTTGCGTTTTTCTTCTTCCTCTTCCTGGCCCATGCTGGCCCAGACGTCGGTGTAGATGATGTTGGCGTCTTTGACCGCGGCAACCGGATCGTTGGTCTGAGTGAATTGCGAGTCCGGGCACCGTTGCTTGAGTTGTGCCATGAAGTCGGCAGACAGTTCGTAGCCGGCGGGGCAGGCCAACGTCATTGGCAGACCGAGCATCGAAGTCAGGAGAGCCAGCGAGGCACTGACATTGTTACCGTCGCCGACGAAGACCAGTTTTTCGTCGGTCAGTGCGCCGAAGGATTCTCGAATGGTGAAGAGGTCAGTCAGTGCCTGGCAGGGGTGATACTCGTCGGAAAGGCCGTTGATGACGGGGCACGACGACCATTTGCAGAATTCGGTAATCAGCTCGTGCGAGAATGTTCGCAACACGACGACGTCTGAGTATCCGCTGATGACTCGCGCGATGTCAGGCAAAGATTCGCGACCGTAAAGGCCAGCGTCATTGCCTGAGAAGAACGATGCTGAGCCACCCAGGTGCGTCATCGCGGCTTCGAAGCTGAGCCTTGTTCGCAGTGACGGTTTTTCAAAAACCAGTGTCGCGACGTTGTTGTTCAGCGGCGTCTCAGGGATACCTGATGCGTGCTTTTCTTTGAGACTTTCGGCCGTCTCAAGGATGTCCATGACGTCGTCAGTTGTCAGGTCGAATATCGAGGTGAGATGTTTCATCGGATCATTTCAGTATGGCTGCGATTTTTGAGTTGATTCTTCTCGTTCTGGCCGAACGGCGACGCGGTACGACATGAATATGAATACCGCAGATGTGTTGATGGTGAATCTCGGAGCTGCGAAATTACCGCTAAGCGGCCTCGTTTGCCATGTCGCGGAGGACGTCGGCGATGATGCCGAACCCTTCGTCAACTTCTTCAGCGGAGATGTTAACGGCCGGCAAGAGTCGGATCACCGTTCCCTGCGTCGCGTTGATGAGAAGGCCCTTCTCCATGCATTTTCCGACGGCTGGCGTTGAGGGAATGGTCAGTTCGACGCCAATCATCATCCCTCGCGTCCGGATTTCGGAGATGATCGAAAGTTCTTCGGCCAGCGATGCGAAGTGACTTCGGAATCGTTCGGACATTGCCGCCACGTTGTCGAGAAGGTTTTCCTCTTCGATGGTTTGAACGGTGGCGATGCCGGCGGCCATCGCGAGCGGATTGCCACCGAACGTCGACGCGTGCATGCCCGGACGCAGGTCAGGAGCGAGTTCGCTGGTGGTGATCACCGCGCCGCAGGCGACTCCGGCAGCGATGCCCTTGGCCATGGTGAAGATGTCTGGTTGAACATTCCATTGCTGATAGCCGAACCAGGTTCCCGTTCGAGCCATGCAGGTTTGCACTTCGTCAAAGATCAGCAGGCAGTTGTTTTCGTCGGCGATTCTTCGTAGTCCTGCCAGGTAATCGTCGGCCGGGATTTGAACGCCGCCTTCGCCCTGGATGGGTTCGATCATGATGGCGGCGGTTTCGTGGTCGACGAGTGCGGCGACGGCGTCGAGGTCTCCGGTCGGTGCGTATTTGAAACCGGCAACCAGCGGCCCAATACCATCATGAAACTTCGGCTGAGCCGTCGCGGCGGTCGTCGCCAGCGTTCGTCCGTGGAAGCCTTTTTCGAAAGTGATGACTTTGTACCGGCCTTCTTTCATGCCGTGCAGACGGGCGAGTTTGAGTGCGCCTTCGTTGGCTTCCGCTCCGCTGTTACAGAAGAACGCTTTGCCGAAACTTCGAGTGCACAGCATTTCGGCGAAGTCGCCCTGAGGTTCCATGTACCAGGTGTTGGGTATGTGGACCAGTTTGGCGGCTTGCTCCTGGATAGCCTGGGTGACTCGCGGCGGACAATGGCCGAGGATGTTGCAGCCCCAGCCAGGGAACAGGTCGAGGTAACGCTTTCCTTCGGCGTCCCAGCAGTGTTGACCTTCGCCTCGAACGAGGCTGATCGGATACCGGGTGTAATTCGGAATGACGTACTTGTCGAACTGGGCAATCCTGTCCTCACTGGACATCGCAGCGGCTGAATCCATAGTCGTCGTCTTTCAAAGAATGGTGATCTTGCGTCTGGCAGCGTTGCCGCAGATGTGTGGCGGAAAGACCAACGGACAGTATTGGTTGAGTCGTGGTTCGGAACGTTCAGGCGACGATTTCCGTTCCGATTCCCATGTTCGAGTAAATCTCCAGGAGCAACGAGTGCTGGCGTCTTCCGTCGACGATGTGCAGCTTGCCCACTCCTGCTTCGAGTGCTTCCAGCGCGGCTTCGATCTTGGGGATCATTCCCGCTGAGATGGTTCCGTCGGCGATGAGGGCTCGTGCTTCGGCGATGTCGATGTGCGAGATCAGCGATTCGGGATCGTCCTTGTCTCGAAGCAGTCCCGGAACGTCGCTGACGAAGACCAGTTTCTCTGCTTTGAGGAGTCGCGCGACTGCCGCGGCGGCAGTGTCACCATTCACGTTGAGCAGTTGGCCGGTCCGGTCAACGGCGATGCAGGGAATAATCGGAATCTTTCCTGCACCTGTGATCGCATCCAGAAACTCACGATTGATCTCCGTGACCTGGCCGACCAGACCGAGGTCGATCTCTTCGCCCGTGTCAGAAGTCAGCGAGAGTTGCTCGCCAATCAGAACGTTCTTACCTGTAGCAAAACTGAGTCCGACGGCAGTTGCTCCCTGGCTGGCGACTTCTTTAATCAGCCGCGTGCAGATGTCTCGGGCGAGAACGTTCGCCGCGATATCAAGTGTCTGCTTGTCGGTGTAGCGTCTGCCCTGAACCCAGCGAGGTTCGATGCCGGCGTTTTCCATCGCCTGGCTGATTTCTTTGCCGCCGCCGTGAATCACGACCGGACGCATGCCGACCGTTTCAAGAAAGATGACGTCAGTGAGAAACGACTTGACCGCCGCTGGATTCTCAAGCGCGCTGCCGCCCAGCTTGATGATGATGTAGCGGTCTCGAAATTGTCGGATCCAGGCGAGTGCTTCGATCAGCACGCTGGCCTTCCGAGTGGCTTCGTCCACGTGAGCAATCCTCGAAAAATCGGGAAAAACGAGCGATTCTAGGCGTCAGGGTCGCGGTGTCAATTCGGGCGGCTTATCGGTGCGGCGTCTTGCTGTTTGTGCTGACTCTTTCGCCTTAAACTCGGTTTTTGCCAGCTGAGGGATTGAGAGTGTTGAAAGATTCACGGAGTTTCCGTTTCTGCCGTTAAATAAATCAGGCAGTTGTGACGTCTGACCCTGTTTCAAAGAGTGGAAAGAGTCCGAAGCATGTTCGCCGTTCAGCAAGGAACTTTGGGATTCGGCATTGCCGGCTGCGGGCTTGCTTTGGCTGCCGTGTTTGTCCTGACGCGAACGATTCGAAACACGCTGTACTCTGAGGATTCCGAGCAGGGCGACGAGTGGCGGTACGATGTCAATCGGATTAATGAGCTGCGTCGACTGAGCCCGCTTTACCGCATGTTCTATCCATTGATCGCTGGCTTGGCGGTCATGAACCGAGGCATGTTTCGCGGATCACTGCCGGAGATCGGCCGCGAACTTCAGGCGGCCGGTCACACTCGGTTCTGGACGCCCGAAGAGTACCTGGCGAGGCTTCAGACAATCGCTCTGCTGCTGATGCCGGTCTTCGTTTATGTCTGCGTCGAAATCATGGGGACGCCGGGCCTGGTTTCGGCACTGGCGATTACCGGAGTGACCGCTTACTGGCTGCGACGGCGGCTGGCGTCGGAAGCTCATTATCGGCTGTTTCAGATCAAGAAGAAGATGCCGTTTCTGCTCGATCTGGTGACGCTGCTGATGGAAGCCGGTTCGACGTTTATCAACGCGATGGCCGAAGCCGTGCGGGAGTTTCATGATCAACCGGTCGGTGTGGAATTCGGACGCGTGCTCGCGGAAATCCGCATGGGAAAGAGCCGGACGATGGCTCTGGAAGCGATGCGCGAGCGACTGAGTGACGACGAAGTGACGGCGATCGTCGGCTCGATCATTCAGGGAGAAAATCTGGGAACGCCTCTGGCGACGGTGTTTCGAACTCAGGCTGATGTTTTGCGGATTAAGCGAACTCAACGAGCGGAAACCATCGCGGGCGAAGCCGGTGTCAAGATGCTGCTGCCTGGAATTCTGATCATGGCATCCACGGTTGTGATCATTCTCGGTCCGTTCCTGTTGAGCTTCATTTATCAGGAATACATTTTCTGATCGGCTTCCGCGATCTGTTCGGATTTCGCATCGGGTCAGACGAAGTTGATGATGGCAATGACGCCTCAACCCGCAGAGTTTCGCTGAGCGGTAACGGTTCGCTGTTCGAATCGACCGACGGGTTCCAGGTGAATCGGGAGGCGATTGCCTCGATGAGCTGATGCATGGATTCCCCTCCTGTGTAGATTGTCCTTCTTGCTGTTGATGAGCGGGCAATTTATCGCAGATATGAGGACACCGGGGATGAACCATCCAATCGTGAAGAAGCTGTTGCGAAACGAGCTGTTGATGTGGGGCCTGGGGGTCTTGGTTGTGGTCGCGTTGCCGATGGGCGTCGTCGTCCTGGAAGCCACGACGTCCACTTCATCGTCGTCGAAGCCGGCGTCGGAGAAGAAGAAGACAACAGGCAAACCGAGGAACAGCGCCGTCGCTTCGAAGCCGCCGCAGAAACGGGTCGTTGTGGCTGAGGCTCCGCTCTTCGCAGACAGTCGTGCTGCCAGCGGCTCGCAAATCACTGATGGGATTCTCGATCCGGAAGCTGTCTTCGGCAGCGTCGCCATTGAAGAAGGCTACCTCTCAACCAGTGATGCAGCGACGTCTGTCGCTATCCCTTCCGGTCCGTCCGGTGGTGAGTTGACTGAAGTTTCCAGTGAGACCGTCGGTTCTGGGATTCTCTACTTTGGTGGTGGAGAGCCGGCTGGTGTTTCAGACGAAGCAACGCTCGAAGTCACCGTTTCGGAAGTCGAAGTGGCAAGCGTGCCAGTGGTCGATGAGGGCGTAAAGACGGCAGACCTGTCGTTGCCGGATGATGCTGTTGAAGAAGCGGATCCTGACCTGATCGCCTTGATGGCTGCTGGTGAGAAGCCGGCTTTGAAAGCTGACGGGAACGCCGCAAACGCCGAAGCCTCGCCTGAGCCATCGATGAAGGATGACGAAGAAGAGGAAGACACCCGGGAACGGACTCAAGTCACGTTGCTGCGTCCGAAGGGCGAAATCGTCAAGTCGATCGATGACATTATTTTTCGATGCAGGACGCAGGCGAAACTGTTTCCATTCGTGCTGGTTCGGTCGCGGCAGAAGTCGGCACCGTGGTGGGTGCAGAATGATACTTTAAGGCAGGGCACCTACGTGCGTGGTCGAGCGCAGTTTGGAAACCGAAACACGATTGACGGTTCCCGGTTCGTCGTCGTCGTCGCGTTTGTCGAGGACATGGATGACGTACCCGAGCCGGGGACTCAGCTGGCCGAGATTCCAGAAGGCATTCTGATCTCGCAGGAACTTGAGTTCACGCTGAGAAAGTAGTTCGGCACCAATGAACAAGACTGACTGTTGCGAGTTGGAGAGCCCGCCTGAGATTCTCAGGTGGGCTTTTTCATTGTCAGGGAAACTCGCCGTCGCTCTTTATCGACGGACTGAACCCAGACGGTCACGACGTCGCCGACTGAAACGACCTCGTGCGGGCTGCTGATGAATCGGTCGGCCATTTGGCTGACGTGGACCAGGCCGGTGTCTTTGAGGCCGATGTCGACAAAGGCTCCGAAGTCGACAACGTTCAGAACCGTTCCTGCCAGTTCCATGCCCGTTGCGAGATCGTCGAGTTTTAACACGCCGCTGCGAAAGATTGGTCCCGGCAAATCTGTTCGTGGGTCTCGACCGGGGCGGCGAAGCGCGTCGATGATGTCTTTGAGTGTCGGCTGCCCAACGTTCAGCTCTGTGGCAAGCTGCTTGACTGAGACGTCAGCCAGCTTGCTTCGAAGCGTCTCCTTTCTTTCGTCCGCGGCCTGAACATCGGCCGGCGACAGAGAAAGATTCTTCAGAACACGATGCGCGACCTTGTAGCTTTCCGGGTGAATCCAGGTCTGATCGAGTGGTTCTGCTCCGTTGCTGATCTTGAGGAAGCCTGCCGCTTGCGTGAACGTCGACTTGCCGACGCCAGCGACTTCCAGCAGCTGCTTTCGGCTGGCGAATGGACCGTTGGCCTCCCGCCACTCGACGACTCTTTTGGCGACGAGCTGACTGAAGCCGGACACGTATTTCAAAAGCGACGCGCTGGCCGTGTTCAGGTCCACTCCGACGAAGTTGACGCACGACTCGACGACGCCGTCCAGCGATTCCTTCATCTGCCGCTGATTCATGTCGTGTTGATACATGCCGACGCCGATGTGCTGCGGGTCGATCTTGACGAGTTCGCTCAGCGGGTCCTGCAGGCGGCGACCGATTGAGATCGTTCCTCGAACCGTGGCGTCGTAGTCGGGGAATTCTTCGCGGGCGACCGTGCTTGCGGAATAGATGCTGGCACCGGCCTCGTTCACGATGAGGTAGCGACAGTCCGGGCAGTGATCGGTGATGAGTTGCGCGACGAGTTCTTCGGTTTCGCGACAGGCGGTTCCGTTGCCGATAGCGATCAGGCCGCACGAGTATTTTTCGACGAGTTCCGCCAGCCGACGCAGGGTGCCCTGACGTTTATCGGCAGAGCCCGTTACGTAAACGACGTCGGTGTGCAGGCATTGGCCGCGGTCGTCGAGGATCGCAATTTTGCAACCGGTGCGGAATCCCGGATCGATTGCGAGGACGCCTTCGTTCTTCAGTGGCGGCTGAAGCAAAAGACTTCGCAGGTTTTTAGCAAAGACGCCAATAGCGTGTTCTTCTGCCTGGTCCGTGATTTCCCGGCGGACTTCGCGTTCGATG
The DNA here is from genome assembly GCA_937899075.1 of uncultured Planctomyces sp. Taxonomy (GTDB): domain Bacteria; phylum Planctomycetota; class Planctomycetia; order Planctomycetales; family Planctomycetaceae; genus JABMPE01. The sequence continues at coordinate 8,710 of CALDJX010000219.1, forward strand.
TTGGGGTGGATCAGCCGGTCGAGTGCGTCCTGGACACATTCCCCCAGAAACTTGTGGTGGGCGTGGCTCGGCAGGTCGTATTCGGTTGAGATTGCCCTCGCCGCGACTTCCCGGTTCCACTCGAATTTGATCCGCAAGACTTCTTCTTTTTCGCCTCGGTTCAAAGCGAGAGTTCGATGCGGAGGAACCTTCCAGACGGGCTCGCTGTAGTCAAAATAGTTTTCAAACTCTTTCCGTTTTTCCTCGTTCTTCTTGGTCGGCGATACGGAGATTCTGCCGGTACGCCATGCGATCTTCCGTGAACTGCCGCGGACGGCAACGTTCTCGCTGATTCGCTCGGCCAGAATATCGGCTGCACCTTTGAGTGCCTCATCCTTCGTGGCGACGCCTTCGTTCGGAACGGACGACACAAAGGCGGCTGCGGCTTTGGCGATCGGAATTGAATCGGCTTCGCCTCGCATGATCATATCGGCGAGTGGTTCGAGTCCTTTCTCACGAGCTGTTTCTGCACGCGAGCGACGTTTTGGCCGGTATGGAAGATAAAGATCGTCCAGTCGTTTGAGTGTGTCGGCGGTTTTGATCTGCGACCGCAACGTCGGGGTCAGCTTACCTTGCGATTCGATCTGCCGAAGAATCGTGTCGGCCTTCTCCGCGAGTTGCCGCAAGAGTGTGACTCGTTTTTCGATCGCCCGAATCTGTTCTTCGTCGAGCCCGTCGGTTTGCTCTTTGCGGTACCGTGTGATGAAGGGAACCGTGTTGCCATCGTCGAGTAGCGCGACGACGTTTCGCACCTGAGTTTCGGTGAAGGACAATTCTTTGGCGACAGGTGCCAGGTTGATGACGCCGGATGGCGATTCAATTACTGCGGACATTCGGCTTCCTGCTCGAACGATTGAGTCATGAAGAGCAACGTTTCGAAGTGATGCGAGTTTGCCGACATATTTTGACGCTGCGAATGCAGACTTGGATTTGGGCGGAAGAATATAACTATAGCAGAGTGCCGATCAAAAAGAGTGTGTCGAATATGCGGATAACTTTTCAAAGCGAAGATTTCGTAGACGGTCGAGTAGGCGTTGTGGTTGCGACGTTGGGATTGTGCCACGGGCGCGATTCGACTTTCAGAAGTAGACGGCGAATTGCGAGTTCGACTTGGGGCGTGACGCCGTGTCGTGCATAATCAAGTGACGTAAATTCTGGCGTTTGAATTGACGGGGAAATTGATGATCACATTGACTGGCAAAACTGTTCGACATTGTGATGGGGTAACTCGCCGGGCAGCGGTGGTTGCCGGCGCGACCGGGCTTGCAGGTCTGTCGCTCGTGGACGTGTTGCGGGCCGAGTCTGTGACGGGAGCGGGTTCGTCCCGGAAGTCCGTGATCAACATTCACCTGGATGGAGGACCCCCGCAGCTCGACACGATCGATATGAAAATGTCGGCTCCGTCGGAGATTCGTGGCGAATTCTTTCCGATTCAGACAACGTTGCCGGGCTTTCAGATTTGCGAGTTGATGCCGCGCATTGCGAGCATTGCGGATCGATTTGCCTTTGTCCGGTCGTTGGTCGGTTCCGCGGGGCGGCACGACGGATTTCAGTGCCAGTCCGGCTTTCATTACAAAGACCTGGAATCGATGGGCGGGCGGCCTGTCATGGGGTCGGTAGTTTCAAAGCTCCAGGGTCAGGCTGACGATGACGCGCCGCCGTTTGTCGATCTGATGCTTGGCCGGCCGCTGGTTCGGAACAGCGCTCGACCGGGTTTTCTCGGACCCACTCATAAACCGTTTCGGCCGGACATTTCAGCGATGTTTCATCGTGAACTTGAGAAGGGAATGCAGGGCGAGTTGAAACGGCTGGGTGCAGACCACTCGGTGAGTATGACGTTAAACGAGCAGTTGTCGCTCGATCGCCTGGCAAGTCGCTCGGATTTACTCGGCGGACTCGACCGAATCCGTCGAAAGGTCGACGCGAGCGGCATGATGGACGCGATGGACGCTTTCAATCAGCAGGCTGTCAGCATTCTGACGTCTGGCCGTTTTGCTGAAGCCCTCGATCTGAGCCGGGAAGATCCCAGGATGGTGCGACGGTATACCAGCGCGGCGAACCCGGACGCATTTCAGTTCACAACGGCCGAGGGTGCCGAAGCTCCGCAGAAGTTTCTGCTGGCAAGAAGATTGATCGAAGCGGGTGTCCGATGCGTCAGCGTTTCGATCAGCGATTTTGACACGCATTCGAGTAACTTTCCCAGGATGCGGGCTTTGTTACCGATCGTTGATCATGGACTGCACGCTCTGGTGAGCGACCTCGAAGAACGCGGCATGCTTGATGACGTTTCGATCGTTGTCTGGGGTGAGTTCGGTCGGACGCCTCGCATTGATCCGAAAACGGGCGGACGTCATCACTGGCCGCGTGTTGGGCCAGCGATTCTGGCTGGCGGCGGAATGCGAACCGGTCAGGTCATTGGAGCCACTGATCGGACGGCGGGGTCGGCGATTTCCCGGCCTGTGCATTACAAAGATGTCTTCGCGACATTGTTCAACCGGCTCGGAATCGACGCTCGAAATACGACGATCAACGACCCGCAAGGTCGGCCGCAGTACCTGCTCGATGAAGGTGAGCCGATGGCCGAGGTCGTTTGATGACTCACCCAGTCGAGCTGCTCACTTGTTTGCTGGCGACTTCTGGTCTGTTGGCCGCATGGACTGACTCGTTACTTCCCTGCCTGTTGGCGGCAATCGTCGGGCTCGTTGTGTTTTCGGTGTTGTACGCCTCGAAGATTTCTGCCGGGCGACGACAGGTTGAGGAGCTTGAACGGGCACTGCGCGATCGAGAAAAGGCCGTCCAGGCACTCGCGGAAAGTGAAGAACGCTTTCGCACACTTTGCGACCATGCCCCGGTCGGAATCTTCGTCGACGATGGCGATGGCGCCGGGATTTACCACAACTCAAAATGTGGAGAGATTACCGGGCTGTCCCTGGCAGAAGGGCAGGGACAGGGCTGGCACCGCTCAATCCATCCGGATGATCGTGATCGAGTTGTGAAACGCGTCGCTGAAGCGGTGGCGAAGCAGGAGCCGTATCAAGACTGCAATCGCTATATGCATCGGGACGGGTCCGTTCGGTGGGCTGAAGGTGCCGCAGTGCCCGTCCGGAATTCGGATGGAAATCTGGTTGCCTACATTGGCACGCTGCTCGACGTGACTGCTCAGCGAGAGGCCGCAGAGGCCCAGCAGGCGAGCGAGTCTCGTTACCGGGCGATCGTCAATGAGCAGTCGGACCTGATCGTTCGCTGGCAGACTAATGGCACGCTGCTTTTTGCGAATCAGGCCTGGTGTGATTTTCAGGGGTGCACGCTGGACGAGGCGATCGGGATCGATTTTCTATCGGTAGTTCCTGATCAGCGTCGTGAAGACCTTCGGAACTGGGCTGCTGAGGTGACCGTTGACCATCCGGTTGTTGCTGGCGAATCGCGATTTGTCATGGCCAATGGTCGCCCGTATGTTCAACTGTGGACAGAGCACGGGATTTTCGACGAATTCGGAAAGCTGATTGAAATCCAGAGTGTCGGAAGAGACATCACTGCAGAACGTCAGGCCGAAGAACAGTTCAAAGAGCAGCAAAGTTTGCTTGCTCATGTGTCGCGTCTATCGACGATGGGCGAACTGGTGGCCGGCATCGCTCACGAAGTGAACCAGCCTTTGTATTCAATCAAGAATTGTGCACAGGCATTACAGAATGTTCTGGCGGACGATTATCAGGTGAATCGCGAGTTGATGGTTCAGTGCGCTGATCAAATCAGCGATGCGTCGTCGCGGGCTGGAGAAATGATTCGACGAATGAGGGATTTTGTTCGGTATGGAGATACGGAACGCGAAATCTGCGACCTGAACGTGCTGATGGAAGAAACAGTTCGACTGGTTGATTTCGAAGGCCGTCGTCACAACGCTTCAGTCGCCCTATCGAGGTCAGACGTTCCGATTCTGGTCAGCGTTGATCGTGTGCAGATTCAGCAAGTTCTTGTAAACCTGCTGAAGAACGCGTTTGAGGCGATGACGTCAGCTGATTGTGACACGCGTGAAGTCGTGGCGACTTGCAGTGTTTTCGGAGAAGCGGGGCGGATTTCGATCGCTGATACAGGGGCGGGTGTTCCAGAAGAGTCGCAGGCGACGATTTTTGACGCGTTCGTGACGACTCGAAAAGAAGGAATGGGAATGGGGCTGGCGATCAGCCGAACCATCATCGAAGGTCACAACGGCCAAATCTGGCTACAACGTGAATTGACTGAAGGTGCAGTGTTTCATGTGGAGTTACCGTTGCGTGATCCAGTTCGTGGCGTCGAGGAAGTCGATGTTGTGTCAAACCCGGAAAGTCTTCCCGCCACACTTTCCGCCACAGATGAGCATGCTGTCGTGCAAGGGGCCTGAAAATGTCTGAGCAGCCGACTGTTTTCGTGATTGATGACGACGGGCCGGCGCGAGATTCGGTGTGCCTTCTTGTCCGGTCGATGGGGATTCGCGCGTTGGCGTTCGAGTCCGCAGAGCAGTTCCTGCAAGGGTTTGATTCTGGTTGTCCAGGGTGCGTGATTACAGACGTCAGGATGCCGGGGCTGAGCGGCGTACAGCTTCAGGAAGTTTTGCTCGAAAAGTCGATCGGAATTCCGGTGATCGTTTTGACGGGCTATGCGTCGACTCCTCTGACGGTGCGAGCGATGAAGAACGGCGCTGTGACGCTCCTGGATAAGCCGTATCAGGACAACGATCTGTGGGACGCGGTGCGAAACGCATTGACTCGAGACGCGACTTACCGACAAAGAAGTGTGCGGATGCGGGAGATTCGCGAAAGATTGGATCGACTCACTTCTAAGGAAGTGAGCGTGCTTAATCTGATTCTTAAAGGGCGTCCTAACAAACTGATGGCTGCCGAATTGAAGGTCAGCGAAAGGACGGTCGAAAACCGTCGCCGCGAGATTTTTCAAAAGTCCGAGACCAACTCTGTCGCCGAACTGGTGCGGCTTGCCATTGAAGCTGGGTGGGATGACGCTGGGGAAGCTCGCGATTCAGAGATTGTTGGCGATTGAACAACTTTGTAACGCATTCGAAATAACTTCCCTGATGAGCGACCACGCTCTTTCACTCTCTCTCTGGGAGAGCCCGACCCTCCCGCTGGGCGGGAGAGTGAAATGCCCGACCGTCGGATGACGAAGATCGTCGCTCGCGAGATTTTAAAGCGTATCTCAACGGGGTGTGGAAGTCCGCAATTGCCTTTCGGGAATCCGATGCCGGTTTCCCGTGTGTGGCTCGAAAGATTTTGCCAGAATTAACATCCAGGTACACGGTAGTGAGCGTCCCATTGTTAAGCTGCCGTTGGGCATCCGAAGATTGACGTCTAAAACTCTCTTGAGTGAATTGATCGATCAGCTTGCCTGTCACCGCTTCTCTGAAACGGTCGGCATATTTTCAAATGAACTCTGTGCGCCCTTTACTGACCGCTGAATTCTGACTGAAAGAATGCTGTGGAGACTCTTAATCAAACAACGTCTGAAAACTCGCTCGCCCGCGTTTCCGGGTGTGTTCACGTTGTCGACGACGAACCTTTTGTCCGTGAGTCGATGCAGTTGCTCGTTTCAGCTTCGAAACTTCCATGCATTGTTTATGAGTCGGCGGAAGAGTTTGCTGACAAGTTTCGTCCAGACGGTCCGGGCTGTCTTGTCGTCGATCTATTTCTGCAAGGGCGAAATGGTTTCAGTCTGCTTCGGGAATACTCGGATCCGCAGTTTCTGATTCCAGCAATCGCGATAAGCGGGAGTCTGGATGCCAGACATGGGTTGAGAGCGATTCAGGAAGGCGCTGTCGTTTTTCTGAGCAAAGACTGCAAAGAGCGAGAACTCGAACGAGCGATTGCGACGTGCCTGCAGTTGGCGAACGATGCCGTAAACGTTGTCGATCAACAACGGCCGTTGAAGGCTGGTTTGGACCAGCTTTCGGATTCTGAGAAAGTCGTGCTTGACTATCTGATTCAGGGCATGCCGAATCGTGCGATCGCCAACGCAGTTGGAGTCAGCGAACGAACGCTGGAGCGTCGCCGTGCTTCTTTGCTGGCAAAACTGAACGCGCGGTCGGCTGCCGAAGCCGCACACATGGTGGGGCTCTATCAACGGGAAGAGGGCGTGTTGAGACCCCGTTGGCCTGTGCCGGCCGCACTCCTTGCGGGATTCCTTTCCGACGATGACGGACACCCGCCGCTGCGGTAATCGTCTGCCGGCAACTTGAGAACGTAGTCGGATCCTTCGCGTGTCGCACTCGGGAGTTAGCGTCTCCAGTTGCCGACCGAAGATACGCCACTCAACAGTTTGCGGCTGCGCAGCCGTTCGATCCGTCACGACTCGTTTCATCGAACTATTTGGCAAGAGCCGCGCAACGTCTGGGAACGCGATTGCCGCGTCGGGTGTAGTTCATGATTCCCGCGAAACGGCAGGCGAAGTCGCACCTTCAGTTCGATTGCGACCTAGATTGTTTGGAAGGAGGCCTTGCGCCTGCTTTCAAGTATTTGTGCGGTCACTCAGAAAACGAATCTGAAGTGACTAATCGCCTCGAACGAAACGTCGTGCCATGTCTCCTGCCGGAACATTCGAATCGAATCGGACAGACGCGCCTGTGGCTCCTTCAGGGGCAGCGTCTCGAAAACCAGCGAAGAAACTTCGAGTGTGTCATGTCAGCATGTGTCTGCTGACTGGCGGGCTGGAACGTTTGCTGGTCGAGTTTGGGAAGAATCGGGACGGCGAGCGATTTGAAACGAGCTTCGTCGCGCTGGATGGAATGGGTGTTCCGGCCGAAGAACTTCGAACGCAGGGGCACCATGTCGAATGTGTCGCTGACGTTGTGACCGGCAAGCTCGCTCGATTGCGTCGCCTCGCTCATATCTTTCGTGATGGCCAGTTCGACGTCGTGCATACGCACAACACTCTTGCTCACTTTTACGGAGCGTTTGCCGCACGACTGGCTGGAGTGCCAGTCGTCGTGAATACGCAACACGGACGCGGTTGTGGCAAAAGCTGGAAAGCAAAACTGCAATTCCGAATGGCCAATCGGCTGACCGATCGCGTCGTTGGTGTTTCCGAAGACGCCGCAGAACTCTGCCGAGAGGATGATGTGCGATCGGCGGATCGAACGATCGCTCTTTGGAACGGCGTCGATCTCGACCGATTCGAATACCGCGGACCGGCGAATCAACCGACAGCGATCAGCGTGGCCAGACTGTCGCCGGAAAAAGATTTCGCGACGCTTCTGCGAGCCACATGGATCCTGGTCAAAGATTGTCCCGATTTTCGGCTCAAGATCGTTGGCGATGGGGGAGAGCGTCAGAAGCTTGAGCAGTTGTCTGAGGAACTGAATCTGACGAAGCATGTCGAGTTTCTGGGTGAACGCAGCGACGTATCGCAACTTCTTCCGCAGGCTGGATTCTTCGTCTCGTCGTCGCAGACGGAAGGGATCTCGCTGACGCTTCTGGAAGCGATGGCCGTGGGTTTGCCAGTCGTCACGACACGAGTTGGCGGCAATCCAGAAATCGTCGTCGAGGGGAAAACCGGACGACTGGTTCCGCCGAACAGTCCCGAGCAGTTGGCTCTTGCCATGCGAGATCTGTTGAAGGATCAGGAAGGTTGGCCGGTCTTCGGCGAGCTTGCTCGTCAACGTGTTGAGCAGCATTTCAACGTTCGAAACATGGTCCGACAGTACGAAGACCTGTATCGCGAGTTGCTTGATGGGAAGTCAGTTTAATTCGGAATACGTGTGCGTGTTCCACGAACAAACGACCGTTAATTGCTCGGTGCTATGACTGAAAAACGGATAAAAGTTGGACTCGTTGGCTGTGGCCAGATCGCGGATGCGCATCTGCAGCAGATCCGTCGCATCCCGTGGGCGGATCCCGTTGCGGTTTGCGATCTGGAACCTTTCCTGGCGCGACAGGCGGCTGAAAGGTTTGAGGTTCCGGGACAGTTCACCAGTGTTGAAGAGATGCTGGAAGTCTCTCGCCCGGACGTCGTGCACATCACAACGCCGGTTGAATCGCATCGTCCATTGGCGAAGTTGCTGCTGAATGCGGGCGTGCATGTTTACGTCGAAAAGCCATTTACGGTCGACGCTGACGAGGCTCGTGACGTTCTTGGTTGTGCTCGTCGAAATGATCGACTTCTTTGCCTGGGACATGATCAACTGTTTGATCCGACCTGGTTGGAATGTCGAAAACGGATCGAAGCTGGCGAAATTGGCGATGTTCAGCACGTTGAATCGGTGCTTGGTTACCCTCTGCGCGGCCCGTTTGGCACGCAGGTCATTTCGAACCCGGATCATTGGGTGCGGCGTCTGCCAGGCGGACTTTTTCAGAACACGATTTCACACCCGCTGTATCGGATTACGGAGTTCCTTTCAGACGACCAGCCCGAGTTGCAGGCAACATGGTTCAGCCGTTTCAAGCAGATTCCGTTTCCGACTGAGCTAAGGGCCCATCTTCGAGGTGAGGATGTCACTGGCAGTTTGCTATTCACGAGTTCCACGAAGCCATGCCACCGTCTGACTCGGATCTATGGAACGAACGGCGCCCTGGAAGTTGACGTGAATTCACAACTGATTCGCGCTGATCGAGTTGATCGATATCCCGGAGCGTTCGCGAAGATCGAAGCTCCGTGGCGACGCGTCTGTGAATCGTCGGCAAACCTCGCGCGGAATTTGCGGCGTTTCTGCAAAGGCGAACTGCACTACTTTGAGGGGATGAAGCAGACGTTTCTCCGATTCTACGAGGCAGTGCTCGAAGGCAACGAAGGGCCTGTCTGTTACGACGAGATACTTCGAGTGACGGAGATCATGGACCGGATCTTTGCCGAGTGTCGACAAGATGAGGCGGATCGGGCTCAGAGGAAACGACAAAGCAGGCAAACGATATCCAGGACAGAAATGAAGGATCACGCGAGTGATGTTCAGGACGAGTTGGCGACTGATCTTTCGG
>CALDJX010000220.1 GCA_937899075.1 uncultured Planctomyces sp.
TCTTGCCATCGAACAACTCGTTGGTCGCGGGCGCAGCTTGGAAATTCAGATCGCTGAGCAGGAATTGGCGAATAAGCTGGCGATGGTGCAGCTCGAAGAAGCGAAACTCGATCAGGCGGCGGCTGAAATCAAGGCACCCGTGTCGGGCATCGTCGTTGCTGCTCCACAGGAAGAGCATTCAATGGTGCAGGCAGGCGATGCACTTCTGTCGATCGAAGAATCGGGATGCCTCGAAGTTCATTGCCACTTGAAGCTCGACGAGATGGCGTGGGTATGGGGTAGTCGAGCAACAACGTCAACTGATTCGGCGGTGCAAAGTTTCGACGGTGACAAACGCATCACTCCCGTCGTTGCGGATGTGATCTACAACGCAGCGGGAAACAGTCATACGCTGCACGGCCACCTCGTTCGTCAACACGGTGCGGGTCTCGACCCAACGACAAGAACCATCGCGTGTCGTGTGCTGATCGACGGCAATCAAATCGAATCGGCAGCGGAATATCAGATTCCATTGATGACCGGGATGTTTGTGAACGTCCAAGTTCAATGTCACCCCAATCGCCCGTTGCTTCAATTGCCCGAGCAAGGAATCCGCACGGACGGCTGCGTTTGGCTAGTCCGACACGGGAAGCTGTGTGCAGTCCCCGTCAAGACGATTCATTCTCGCGGCGGCTTGGCAATCGTGGAGGCAGACGCAAACAACATTCGGCCACAGGACAAAGTAATCATATCGCCGGTCGCCAATGCGAAAGACGGACTGGCGGTTCGGGAGCGAGAGGCAAGGAATGTCGCAACGGAAACTTTCCCGAGCGACAACATCCGACCTGCGATGGCCGAGCATACGGCCAAGGTTGGAGGCGTTTCTCCATGAAGTCGATGGTCCGTTGGGCGGTCGATAATACGCCTGCTATGAATGTTGCCATGATTGCTTTGCTTGCCGCTGGAACGTGGTGCATGGCTTCGATGCAACGTGAATTCTGGCCGTACTACGTGCTCGATGAAATCGAAATCCGCGTCGCCTATCCCGGTGCGAGTCCCGAAGACATCGAAGAGGCGATCTGCGAGAAGATCGAATCGGCGGTCGCTTCCATCTACGGCATCGACGAGATCAATGCGACCGCCTCGGAAGGTTCCGGCAGCGTTCGACTGATTCTCGATTCGGGTGTCAGCCAAAGCGACGTGCAACAGATTCTCGGCGATGTGCGAGCTGCGGTGGATCAGATTCCCAGTTTCCCGCTGCTGGCCGAAGCTCCCGTGATTAGTCAGCGAATACCGAACTCAACCGCCATTCAAATTGGGCTCATTGGGCCGGACTCCGATTCGATCTCGTCGGCCATCGAACTACGGCGAACTGCCGAGCGAGTTCGAGACGACTTGCTGCGGCTCGCCAGCATTTCGCAAGTTGAACTGCTCGGCGTGCCGGAGTTTCAGATTGACGTCGAGCTGCGTGAAGAAACACTTCGGCAATATGGACTGACGCTGTCAGATGTCGCCCAGATCATTCGTGAAGAGAACGTCGAGATTCCCGGTGGAACACTGCGAAGTGCATCGCAGGAGATTTTGTTGCGCGGTTCCAATCGCAGCAGCATTGGTTCCGAGATTGCACGCCTGCCGATCATTAACACTCCCGGCGGTTTGACGCTACGACTCAACGAACTCGGCACGGTGCGAGATGCCTTTTCGGATGCGACAGCCATCAGCCGCATCAATGGCCACCCCGGAATCGCGATCTCGGTCAACACCACACAAAGCGAGGACTTGTTGGAAGTCGGTCGAGATGTTTACTCATACCTCGACAACGCGAAGCTGCCCGACGGTTACTCAATGGTTGCCTATCGAGATCGCAGCGACGACGTTCGAGATCGATTGTCGTTGATGCTAAAGAACGGTTGGCAGGGATTGGTGCTGGTATTCATCCTGCTCGCGTTGTTCCTCGAAATGCGGCTCGCGTTCTGGGTGGCAATGGGAATACCGATCGCCGTCTGCGGTGCTGGCATCGTGATGTACTTCACCGGCCAGACGCTGAATCTCACTTCGCTGTTCGCATTTCTGATCGCGTTGGGAATCGTTGTCGATGATGCGATCGTGATTGGAGAAAACATCTACGTTCACCGTTCGCTTGGTAAAGGCTATCGTCAGGCGGCAATCGATGGCACGCTGGAAGTCATGCCATCGGTAGTCGTTTCGGTCAGCACGACCGTGATTGCGTTTCTGCCGCTGATGTTCGTGACTGGCCAACTTGGGCGATTCACGACCGTGCTTCCGATTGCAGTGATCGCGATGCTGATTGTTTCCCTGGTGGAAAGTGTCACCGTGTTGCCGTCACATCTGGCTCACCAGAGTAATCTGTCTTTGACAATTGCCGGCTGGTTGCTCACCCCGCTTCGCTTTATCGCGGTGCTGTTCGGATATCTAAACGAACGCTTTTCTAAGATGTTGGATGTCTTCATCGAGCGACTCTATCTGCCAGCGTTGTCACGATCGTTAGCCAATCCCGCTTTTGTGATCGCGACTGCCGTCGGGCTGCTCATTGTGTCCACAGGCATCGTGCGTAGTGGTCACGTTCCCTTCGTGGTGATCCCTCAAGTTGACTCCAACGTACTTTCAGTATTGATTGCGTATCCGAACGGCACCCCAGCATCGGTCACCGATGAGGCCACGACGCGGATCGAATCCGCACTCGCCGCGGTCAACAAGGAACTCGCCGAAGAAGGAATAGGCGGCTGTGAAGACGGAGTGGTTCTCGCGATGCATCGTGCGGTTGGTTTTGGAGCGAGTTCGACCGGTGACGTTTCCACCGGCAGTCACGTCGGCAGCGTCACAGTCTCGCTGATCGATTCCGGTATGCGAAAAGTTTCAGCGAAGGAGATCATCAACCGTTGGCGAAAGCGAGCCGGCGAATTTCCGGGCACGGACGTATTGGTGTTCGGCACAGGACCGCGAGGACCGGCAGCCGCTCCCATCGAAGTCACGCTGCTGGCGGGAAGCGATGACATCGCCGAACTGCAGGAAGCTGTTGCGCAGGTCTCCAGCCGATTGGGCGAATACCCCGGTGTCTTCGATGTCACGGCAGGGTCAAAGCCCGGCAAGTACGAGTACCGGCTCAAGATCAAAGACCAAGCCCGGTCCATGGGCGTGTCCTTGGCTGGACTTTCTCAAACGGTGCGTTCGGCATACTACGGTGACGAAGTCATGCGATTACAACGTGATCGGCACGAAGTCGAGCTTCGAGTCCGCTATCCCAGCGATCAACGTGACTCATTGGCAGACTTTCGTCAGATTCGGCATCGAACTCCCGATGGCCACGTCTTTCCCATTACCGAACTCGCCGACATCGAGGTGGCGAGAACTGATTCGCTGATCTATCGCACAGACCAGATGCGAGCCATCACGATCTCCGCCGACGTCGACGAAGATCAAGCCAACGCGATGAACATTGTCAGTGACCTCAAACAATCATTCGTTCCCCTATTGGTCGAGCTATTCCCAAACATCAATGTGCGTTGGCGTGGCCAGCAAGAGCAGACGGATGAATCGATGTGGAGCATCATTCTTGGCTTTGTTCTTGTCATCGGAGCGATGTATCTGCTGCTTACGATCGAATTCAAATCCTACATACAGCCCATCCTTGTGTTGTCGATCATCCCCTTCGGATTCATCGGAGCGATCGCTGGTCACCTGTGGATGCAACTGCCCCTAACGCTATTCAGCATCTACGGCCTGATCGCGCTCTCAGGCATCGTCGTCAACGACTCCATCGTGCTAATCGATTTCATCAACATGCGATTGAGAGATGGACTGTCAATTCAAGACGCCGTCCTCGACGCTGGTCGACGTCGATTTCGTCCCGTTATCCTGACGTCAATCACAACAATCGCAGGCGTCTTACCCATCTTGTTGGAAACGCAACGTCAAGCACTCGTCCTGATCCCGATGGCCACCAGCCTCGCGTTCGGCTTGATGTTCGCAACTGCCATCGTGTTGATCCTTGCCCCGACATTGCTGTTTGTGACTCAGCACGTGAGGCAAGTCGCCACTTCACCATCAGTCGAATCACGCACGCTGGATGCGTGTGTAACTTGAACCTTCTTTCACGAGATCACCATGAAACTCTCATCAATTTTCTTGCTTGCCATCGCCCTCGTGTGTGTCCCCACGTTGCAGAGCACTACATTTGCCCAAAAAGGCAAGCAAGGCGGCGGACAGAAACAGGCAGGTGGCAAAGGAATGAAAGGAGGCAAAGGCGGCGGTCAGAAAGGACGTGGCGGCGAAGCGAAGAATGGAAAGGAGTCCCCTGCTGCTCATCTTCCGCCCGGTTTTCAACAACTGTCCAAAGACGAAGTCAAATTGCTCGATTCGCTTTGCGGTCGTGCCCTTGAACACATCGTCGGGTCGCAGGCTCGATCGAAGACGTCGTTGCTTTCGATCGCCGATTACTTCGGCTCAATGGAAATACCGAAAGACGTGGCAGCCGAAGGTGATGCACAACCTGAACCGCCGATCTCCGAAACCGATATCGGCCTCTACGTTTTGAGCCGACTCGATGGTGAACAACGAGGTCAACTCGGCAAACTGGTCACGGGCCAAAGAACAGACATCGCCGAGTACGAACAGCTTCGCGAGAAAGTTCTCACCATGCTGCAATCGCTCTCAGAAGAAAAGCCACCGCAGCGTGGTCTTGAGCGATCACTCGCCGATGCAGCGAAAGCGGTGGGCGAAAAGGAAATCGACATCGCAATCGCCCAAGCTCGCGTGTTCGCGGACATCGCAAAATCACTGACGCAGGAACAAGAACAATTCCTCCTGCTGGTTCGTTCGAGTCCGGCGGCCGTCAACACAAACAACGAGTCCATCGCCGAAGTGCGTGCCGCACTGGCAAAACATGACACCAAGGATCAGGAAGCGATTGCCATACTGGCCTACAAAGCCGCCTGCTACTGTACCGGCACCGCAGCACAAAACGCCGCGTCTCGCACGGGCAGGTCGAACGGCCTATTTGGAGGCAAATCAGGCGGCGGCAAAGAAGGACAAACGACCGGTCTATTCCTGAATACACTCAACGGAACCCAGCAGCAGCAGCTCTACCAACTGCTCGGCAGCCAGGTCAGATCGCTCCAGACTCAAATGTCGCGACGTACACAGGTCATCATCGCTCTCGACGCAATGAAAACCGGCAAGCCCGCAGTCGAGAGAAAACTCCAGCAGGCGGGCGGGCAATTCGCCCAAACCGAGGTACAGACTGCCGTCGCCGAAGCAAGGGCAATCCAGATCATCAAGGACTCTCTCACGGCCACACAGAAAGGATTCATTCAACAGAATCTGGTCGATGCCGGAAAGTAATGGTCGAAGTGCAAAAGCGATCAAGGCGTTCACTTGCCATTTCTCGAACGATGACGACCAGGATCAGCGAGGGCGAAGGGAATGACGGTGGCAGTTCTCCCACATAAGATCCGTTACATTAGCCGTAGAGCAAAGTTGATTGGGTAACGCCCACGTTCTCCATCAATGACAAAACCCTCCGCCACAAAAAGGTGTGGCGAAGGGTTTCGATGTGTATAGTGCCCAGAAAGCTCCCTGATCCGTACTCTATGCGAACATCTGGCCTTGTTGAGGTAGGTGCTTACCGTATCAACAACTTACGTCGATTTCCGAAGGTCGAATTCCACTGCTGGAAACCGATTTCCGGCCTCCCCAAAGCGAAAAAGCCACCGAAAAAATCGAAGCCGGATCGGATGAAACTCCCGCTCTATTACCAGTCGTTTCTCGATTCGGGCGTGGTTCGGACGCGTGCGGAATTGGCTCGGTATCTGGGTGTGAGTCGAGCGAGGGTTACTCAGGTCTTGAAGCGACTCGACAACTGTGACAGCGGAGGAGAGAAATCCCAAATTGCTTAACTCTTCCCAATGAGCCCAGTCGCCAGGAGAACGCCGAGGATCATGACAATCAGCCCACTGAACTGGCAGAAGCGATGAACCGCGTCCCCGTCGCCCCAGAGGATCCTTGAGCGGGCCACCATCAGCCGATAGATGATGAATTCGCTCTTTGCAGTACCGGCGACCAGCACCAATTGACCGGTCACTGCTATGAGTGATTTCTCAAGCTCGTAGCTGGCCCGGTCATGATTTAGTTCGACAGTTCAGTTCGCGCTGCGGACAGATCACCAGTGGCGATCATTTGTGCGATTTGGTCGAGCGACTTCTTCTGCTCGTCACTGGTCACTTGTCGGCGTCGCTGCAGGATACGGATTGGCAGTCGCAGATCCTCAGGGGTTAGATTAAACCCCTGACCAAATTGCGGTCGCCGGACTTCCTGTACAATTTCCAGGTCGCGGTAGCCAAATTCGTGGCATGGTTCTATTTGTGTGCCTTCGCCCCAGTCGTTCCAAGTGGCAATCTGCACGATGGCAGCCTTTGATGCTCCCGCGCGTTTTAACATTTTGCGGAGTGATGCGCCACCGTCGTCATCAAGTCGGCCATAGCTCTCACTGACTTTCGCCTCGGCGTAGATGTCGACAAACCGAGGAAAGGCCACCGGAATCGCGTGCGGCCATCGCTGTGAATCACGGTAGAACTGATCCCATTTAGCTAAAGCGTCGGACGGAACGGGCCAGTCAAATGCGCCATGCGCAACGTGACGCCGATGATGCTGACTAATGTAGGTCACCCGGGCCTCGGTCTCTTTCAGACACTGCGACCATTCCTCGTCCGTCAGTCCCGTCTGGCCAAATGACAAAAGCAATGGTTCGCCATCGAGCTTCACGTACGCGCCAGACTTGAACCAGTACTTACTCAGCCAGCGGATTTCCTTTGCAGCGTGTGCCGCCCGGTCAGTCGCCGCTATCCTTTTCGCTTTGACGAGCGCGGGGATTGTCTGATCTTCGTAACAGATGACAAACTTCATATTGAGCCGTTCGCATTGCTTTAGAATTTGCGTTGTGTTGTGATTGAGAGCTGCGTAGTCGCGATAGTCGGTCAGGCCGTACCAGTCGACAATCACACCGTCAATACCGGCGAGCTTCATCAACAGAACGTGATACTCAAGCACATGTGGATCCGCTGAGTCGTACGGTCCGATCAGTGGATAATACGTCGAGGCGATCTCGCGTTTGCCGTCGGTTTGCTTTGCCGGATCGAATTGGTTCATGGTCCAATGCCAACCCCATTGCTTGCTGAACGGCTTCGCCTCATACCACGGCATGTAGTGCGCGAGCAGCAGCTGAGACTTCGCAGTTGGATCCGGCTCATGCGCATGCGCGGAGCCATGGGGCACCAGCGCCGCAAGGGCAAGTGTCAGAAAGCAGAAGCTTGCAGCGTGCTTCATCGGAGTCTCCGTGTCGTTCTCTCGGCGGACGGGTGCAATAGATCGTGTAGCCAGTATGTCGATACCATCGTCGTCCGCCAGCCAGTTGACCAACCAGATGTCTTTCGGCTCGAACGATGACGAGGTGGACTCAACCGCGAAGAGGACCTACGGACTCCAGACGACACCCAGCGCCCACAAGACGCCAAGGATCATGACTGAGCTGGTAGAAACGGTGGACTGCGTCGCCTTCGCCCCAGAGGATTCTTGAACGGGCGACCAACAGCCGATAGATCATGAATTCGCTTTTCGTGGTGCCTGAAACCAGCATGTACACGCCGATGATAGCCATGAGCAATCCCCAGAGGATGATCGTCTCAGTTTGTTCCGGTCGCGAGTATTTCGATTGCCGCTTCTCAAACAGTGCCCTTGGCGCGGTTTGACGTTGGCTTCAACTTCCCGGCAGGCAAGGTGATCGAATCATCTTCGAACGTTCTTGCCCTTTGGACCTGAATTGAATGGTGCTTTGTGCGGATAGTCGTCGCCCGCATATTCCCCGTCTTTGCCGCGACCTGGTGGAATGACCCAATGAGCGTCGGCAACGTTTTCTGGGCCTTTCTTCCAGGCCTCCAGCAACTCGCGCAGGTCGTCTGAAAGACTGCCGGGATCGTGTGGAGGCATGTGCTTGTTGGGATCCCAGCCGTTCTCCATGAACATGGTCATCGTGCTCATGCCAACGCGATGGCACTCAAAACAGGCGTTGCTTTTAATGTGAATGGTCCGCATGTCCCAGTTGTCGCCACCAATCACGTAGTAGGGTGAATCCTTGTCGAGGGCTGGCACAACGCTTTCATCGGCGCCAGGGATCTTTGCCGCGTTGATGAAATCGTTCGTGATGAAAGGGTCTGACTGATGACATTCCACGCACTGAACGTCGCCGGGCGGAATAAATGCTCGATTGAACTCCTTCGGGTTGTCAATCCATGGCATAACGCCTCGCATACGAAGAGTTCCTTCATCGAGTTTCACCCATGGCACCAGATTGCTACCTCGACTTTCAAAGAAAGCGGTGGCTCCGGTCTGCTGGTTGTATCCGATCATTTGAACGGAACCGACGACATGTTTGTGGTCTTTGCTTGAGTTGCGACCAAAGCTGATCCAGATAACATCCGGCAACGGCTTACCGTCGGCAGTCCTACCCTCGTAACGTTGCAGTGTTGAACCCGAAACGGTGCTCTTGCCCAGATAGGTTGGGTTGTCGCAATCTCGGCCCAGGTTTCCGTACTTCTGGATACCGTCTACGTACAACGGAATTTCGACAGCGTCGTCCAGATTCACCTTGGGAGGAACTCCCAATTCCGGCTCGACTAATTTTGCGTACTCGAACGCGGTCTCTGGAAAATGGTGGCCATCATCGTCATCTTCCGCCTCGTTATCTTTCCCCTCGTCTTCCTCTTCGACGCCCCAGAGGTCACTCAGCTTCCAATCTCCCTCGTTTTCCTGCTCGAAGTACTGGATGTCCAATGATCGGCAATACTCCCGAATGGCTCCCCGATCCTTGACCCATTGCTCGTTGGTTTCCATTTCCATCGTGTGAAATGGCGCAGACATTTTTAGCTCATCGAGTTTGACGTTGAAGAAGTCGGGGACGCATTGTGGAGCATGACATTCGATACACTTATTACCTTCCAGATGTTTCGGAATCGTTGCGTGAATCGCACCGGGTTTTCTGCCTGGCGGAGCAGGGAATTCTTTTCCAACGACAAAGTAAGGCGAATCGACATCTGCGAGTAGAGGCACGAGTGTTTCCTCTGGGTTCTTCGGATCACGCACTTGGTCAATCCATGGCGAATGCAAAAACGGATCGGCCATGTGGCACCTCACGCACCCATCTCTGCCAACCACAGTCGGCGGCTGCCACGCCTTGTTATAATTTGGCTCATCTGGAGTCGGCAGGCCTTGTTTGGGATCAAACTCATCCTGGACGGACAGGAAACACGTGGCCCCTGTTTTCATGTTGTGACCAATGACACCTAAGCCCCCATCGCGAAAAAACGTCACGAAGACGACATCGGGGTTCGGCGATCCATTCGCTTTGAGTCCCTGGTAACGTCCCACACGGTTGCCGAGCTGGCACGGAGCGCCAAAAGCCGCTGGCTTGTCACAGGACTTCAAGTTCTTCCCAATATTTTCTGCTGTGACAATCACTCGCTTTCCGTTTTGCGTGATTGGAATTTCGATAGCATCCTCGTATCGAAACTTCGGGAACGGGCCAAGGTGCTTTTCACATTCGCGAGCGTACATGAGTGCCGTACGTGTTGACGCTTCGTCTCGGGCGGCCTGAGCGTTTAGAAAATATGACAAGGACAGTAGTGACACCACTGCCAGGAAGATGAGGCATCTGCTTCGCATTGTGTTTCGCTGTTCTCCGTGCTGGCTAACTGTGAAGGTGCTTCATTTTCGATCTCTAGCATTCTGTGCCGCTGCCAGATGCTCATCGAACCAGTCGATCTCCATCTTCAATGCATCCTTCAGCCGATGGCTGTAAACACCGTAGTGCCCCATGTCCGGTATGACGTGGTACTTCACGGTCGTTCCGTTGGCCTGAAGGATCTCTGCGACGCGACCGCCGTTTTTTGTGATGTCCATTAGTTCTTCTTGTCCGGCGTCGATAATTAACATCGGAATTTTGACGTCACTGGCGGCTTTGATCGCGTTGAAGGAGGCGTCCTTGGCGATGTTGTAACGCATGTGGGAATAGGACGACATTTTCCCGCCGGGTGCGCCGGTACGGAATGGAATTGGTTCAGCGTCACCACGAGCCTGTTTTGTCATCAACGCGTAGACCTTCTCGTAGAACGGGAGTTGCTTGTGGCTTCCCATCCCCGGAACCTGAACAGCCGCGCATTTCAAACGAGGATCGTTCGCGGCCGTCCATGTGACCAGTCCGCCACCGTAGCTCGTGCCGAGTATTCCGATTCGTGCCGGATCGACATCTGACTCGCCCGAGATAAAGGCGATCGCGTTGCGGATGTCAGTCGTTTGATCCGCGAAATCCATCTGCCAGCGAATTGCGCGTGCCTTGACCGTGACTTCGCCCGCCTTATTCGGTTCCGGCATTTCACCGAGCAGCAACAGCTTGCTTTCGCTCTCGCCCCAGCCGCGGTAGTCGAAATTCAGAAAGACATAGCCATGCTGTGCGAATCCCGTCGCCAGCTTGACTGACCAAGGCATTTTTTTGACGCCACCGGTTCCATGGACAAAAACGATCGCAGGCAGTTTCGTACCAACGGGCGTTTTTTTGGGGCGGTAGATGTCGCCCGCCATTCTGGTCCCATCGCTCCAAATCGTCACCGATGTTCGCTCAACGTCGTCCGGGATTGACGGATACTTCTTCGCCTTCCAATCGGCGCGGCTCGTTCCTTGCTGAGCAAATGTATTCGTCGAACAGGCGATGAGCGTCACCATGATTGCGGCATGAAATATCCATTGAAGTCTGGGGGTGCAATATTGGGTGACGGTCACGATTAGATTGGGCATTATTGGTTCGCTCTTTCGCTAGTAGGCTGTGGTTTATCCGGCAAGCCATAGCAACGCACGCTGCCGATGATCTGCAGCGGAAACAGGCCGCCGACCTTCCGTTTAGTTGTGATCGGATGCTTTTTGCTTGCGTCGTTTTTGCCACCGCTGAAAACGGTGTTGCCAGTCCCGACATAGACGTGGCCGCGAGACAGAGAGGGGCCGCAAAAAACCGGTCCGATCTCGATTTCTCGCAACATGGCTCCGGTATCAATATCGAGAGCGACCAATTTTTCACTCCCCGCAGCCGTGAAGTACGCGACTCCATTTCCCACAGCAATGCCGCTGCCGACAATATCACCGCGTTGATACTTTATCTCGCCAATACTCACCTGAACTTTGGGACGCTCGTGACGCCAAAACTCAGTTTTCAGATCAACGCTGGTCGCTGTGACACGTCCACCGGTGGGAATCTGATTGCGTGCGAAAGGACTTTCCTGAGTGGTCAGGCGGAGGGCGTCGATGCCGTTGGTAAAGATTCTGCGTCCGTCGGTCGCGCAGCCCGTCTGCAGACCGCCAATTGGACTCGGCAAAGCAAGAACGCGAGGGTCGTGCTTGGCAGGTGGTTCAGTGGGTGGTCCCGTGTAGAGCGGCGTATGGTTGATAATCGCTCCGTCGTCCGCGCGGAGAAGATAGAATCCGCCGTTCTTGCATCCTGCACCCACAACCTTGGTAGGCTTATCGTCGATTGTGAGAGTCAGGAGTTTGGGCGTATCGCCAATCGAGCAGTCTTTATACCGGCCGGTCTTTGAGTCCCAGCCGCGCATCGCATTGTTCCACTGATCACCCTCGTGGATTTGCGTTCGCCATTTACGTTTTCCGGTTTCAACATCAAGGCAGATGATAGCGTCGGAATCTTCGGTGAAGAGGTTCGGATTATCTTTTGTCGGCTGTCGTGGCGCCGTGTTGACATCGGTTCCAAAGAAGATGGACTTCGATTCTTCATCATACGACGGTGTACACCAGATACTGCTTGTCGCCGGACCGTGAGTGTAGGTTGTCGTGCCCCAGTCGTTCTGCACTGTGAACGGCTTGTCGAACTTTCGGGGCCGCTCACCGAGGTCGAACTTCCAAATCACCTTGCCGGACGTGGGATCAATCGCCACCACAAAACCTCTCCCCGTGCTGCCGGGATAGGCTTTGGTGCCAGCGTACATCTGCTCGATCGTACCGCCGCCGATGATGATTTTTCCGTCGGCAAGAATCGGCGAGCACTGCGTAAAATATCCGGGATGCGCACCGGGAAACGGAGCTTTGCGAGTGTCGATTTTCCAGCGTTCTGCCCCCGTTTTCGCGTCGAGGCAATAAATCCATCCTCCGGTGTCCGCGAAGCACACGGCACCTTCAATGACGAGAGCGGAACTCGTCGTGCCACCGGCGCGAATCGTACTGAGCAGCTTGTCGCCTAACACACCGTCGCTGGCTGGAGGCAGTTCCGTGCGACGTGCCTGATTTCGGTAAACCCAAAGAAGATTTCCGTTGGCATCGAGCTTATAGAAAGCCGGAAACGTTGCGGTTCCAAAGTAGACTTCGCCATTGACGACCGAAGGTGTGGCATGAACGGCTCCTATGGTCTCCTTGGAGTCGGCCGGCGGAAAACGCCACTTCTCCACAAGACTGCCAACGTTCTTTGGGCTGAGTTTTGTTTCCGCCGAATTGAATCTCCAGCCGCGCGCGTCGTGGTTGTACATAGCCCAATCGGCTTCCGTGATCGATGATGTGTTGCCCGTGCCCGCCTGCTTCTGGTCGACATCGGCACCCGTAGCAATAGGTTGCTTGGTAGTGCCAGGTTCAGGCTCAACCAACTTCGCCACTTCCGTGCGTTCCCGAAGGTACCGGTCATAGTCGAGCTTCAGGTTCACACGGTAGGGCGCAAAGTATTTTTCGAAATTGCCTTCGGTGAGGAAATGATCAGTCAGATCGATGGGGCGTTCTCCATCATCGCTGTTCAACTGCAGTTTCGCACCCGCACCAATCAGCGTCTTGCAGATTTGCAGCCGACCCAATCGTGCCGCTTCATGCAGCGCGGTCAAACCGTCCTTGTCCTGAATGTTGGGGTCGGCTCCACGGTCAAGCAGGTTGGCGACAAGTTCGGACCGTCCATACATTGCAGCCAGAATAATAGGAGGCCGCTCGAAATCGAAATGCCTGTGTGGAGCATTCAGCTCCGCGCCCGCTTCCAACACGAGTCGAGCTTCGGTTGGATTGTTGTTGACGATGGCCGAATTAAGAATCGCCGTCAGCAGATAATCGGGCTCGCGTCGATAACGCTCGATCGCCTCGGCTTTCGATTCAACGAAAAAGATAAAGTCGTTACTTAGGTAGCTGTTGCGATTCTGCACCTGTAACGTGTTGATGCCGCGCGGTGGCAGTTCCTTCAGTTTTATATCGACCCTGTCTTCCCCTGCGGATTCAATGCTTCCGCGCACCCGGCGACCATTGACAAGCAATGATGCCCCGGACTGAATATGTCGACCGCTGATCGACATTTCCATGTGATCACGATCGATACGAGGGAACAGCTGCACGCCCCGTTGTTGATGCAACGAGCCGATCGTCCAGATTGCGGGCGGAGTCGACCGAACTTCGCTCGGATGATACCCAGTGAGGGTGCCGATGAATTTGCCCCGCTGTGCAAGTTTCAACAGTTCGGAAGTTGAATAGCTGCCTCCGCCGGTTTTATCGACAACGAATCGTTCGGTTTGAATATCAAACGTCATCGTCAGAGAATCATCGGAGGGAAGCATACGGCCGGTGATCTTTAAGACGACGGCTCCTTCCAATGCCGCTTTCTCAAGAGCCGGCAGCAGGTCGATTGTTAAAGGATCGAAGACGGTCTGTTGACTTAACGTGGCCTGTCTTCCAAAGGCCCCCGAAAAACCAGTGCTGGATTCTTTGAACATATCGATGACTGGCCTCAAACGTTTTGGCTCGCCCATCGCGAGCATTCGTTTCCAAACTTCTTCACCTCGCCAGCCCTTGTCAGCAATTTGCTTCACGCCGCTAAGGCTGATGACACTATTTCTGCCTTGGGCTTGCGTGATGAAACGATCAAGCGCACCACGAAAACTGGGGACGTTCATGGAACCTTGATCGGTAGTTAGATAGGGCATTGTGTGGCAACTGCCGCAGACCATCGTGTTCAAATTTTGCTTGTCGCGTGCACCCGTGATGTGAAACCGTTCCAAGCCTGTCAACGCGCGATCGGAAAGCTGATCGGTATAGGCTCGTCCACGAGGTGGCTTGTGATTCAAGTCCAGCAGGAACTCTGCCATCGCGTCCCGTTCGTCTTTCGAGAGGTATCCCTTTTTGCCTTCGTCGTTGATGGTTTCGCTTTTCTGCGCCAACATCGTGGTCGCCATTCCTCCATCGATAAGATGACGAACGGCGCTGACGGGATCATTGATGTCACAGTTGGGTGGAAGTTGGCGGTGTGTCGAAGCGTTTTGGCCGCCGTACGGATCGCCCGGAATTCCATCCCAATGATAAGGAGCTGTTCCACGCAGTCCGCGCAGTTGCTGTGACAACCGCGGTTCAATCTGATCCGCTCCAACGATGTGAGGAGTGTCCAGAACCCACAGCAAGTGATCGGTATGGCCATTCGGATGGCAACTCGCGCACGAGAAAGTTCCATTGGATGAAGCTCGTGCGGTGTGAAACGCAACCCTGCCAGCCTTGGTCCGAGCGAGAGTTGGATCATTCAGACCGATCGTTTGAAGAACTTTCAGCGCAGTTGGATCCGACACTGTCACGCGGGTCACCGAGTTGTCGACGGCATTGAAGACCCAAGCGGACTGACGCTGAACGACAATACCACGCGGTACCGCGCCAACTTTCACGCGATCTAGAATCTCGCCCGACTTTGCGTCGACAGCAACGAGATGATCTGAGCCTTCGGCGGTGATGTAGGCGATCTTCCCCGATATGTGAATCGCGGATGGCGTTGCAATCGCCGACTCGCGATCCGGCTGCGTCGGCGGGAGTGGATTGAGGTGGATGAAGTCGGATTTGCCTTGGGGAGAAACAACCGCAATTCGATTGAGGTAAGGACGATTTTGAAGCTCTTTCAATCCATGCTTCTTGGTTCCGGCACGACCGTTGACATGATTGCGAGCTTCCGTGTGCGCGATCATCACGGTCCCGTCTGGGGCCACGTCAAAACCATACTGCAGCGTTCCCAGCGACTCCACTGTCTGAATCAGCTGGTCGGCGTCTGTGTCGTAAACGTAGAGATCTCGGTCGGGGATTTCCGAATGTCTAATGATGTCCAAAGTAAAACCTGCCGAGTCAAATGAGTCTGCAAGCTTATGAGCATCGAATGTCACCTGATGTCCATCAATCGAATCCGCATCGCCGCCCGACAATTGCGTTTGATTGTTTGACTCAAAGGGTGCAACGTACAGCTTGCTGTCGCGCACTCGCAGCAGTCGCGGTTCTTGTGACGGGACATTGATGTGACTGACAACTTTCCGGGACGCAACGTCGATCACTGCGATACGGTTTGTCGAAGCAAGCGCCACATACGCTTTTGCATTGCCCGCAAACGCAATCCCGGCTGGCTCATCAAATCGAGTCGACTTTTTGCGCAAATCGATGTCTTGAATCGTCGCCACAACGCACAGATAGGTTGGGCTATTGCCGTCGTTGTCGACGACGCTGACTGTGTCAGAGACGTAGTTTGAAACCCAGACCTCTTTGCCATCAGGGCGAACGGCGACACAGACCGGATCGATCCCTACGGGTACGCTTGCCGTTACCTTGTTCAATTGGGTGTCGATCACATCCAGTGTGTCCGCCGGCGTGTTGACAACGAACAGAGTTTGGCCTTGGATGGCCAGCGGATCGGAGTGTGGGCTGAGCAACGTTGGATGTCCGACGTCGCGGCTGCTTTTCATCGAGTCTGTGTGTAAGCCTGTCGCTTTGAATACCGGTGGCTGCTCGACGATTTGTGGCCTGAACCAATCCTTTTCCGATTCGGGAACCGATTCTGGGATTGTCTCCCCCGCGGCAACAAACATCATGACCTTCACAAACGAAGCACCCGGGTTCGTCATCGAAGGATTTGAATTCCGCCGCTGCTGCCAAAGCTCGCCAACGCGGCCACGTTCGGAAGGCGTCAATTTCGCCATCTCCGCGTCAACAAACTTCTGGTGCGTCGCACCACGATAATCGGACGGAAGATCGCTCGCTTCAATCAGACGCCACAAACGTTCGGGCCGCTGGTCACTCTTGTGCTCAGATTCGGTTTGTCCGAATGCCGAAACGGGGGCAAGCAAAACGACCCATGACAAGGTTGCAAGTACAGGTAGAACTTGATTCAACTTTATGTCCATTGAGTCGGCCTTGAAATTGGCATTTTTCTTATAAACACATCAGAGAATCACATGACTACTGACCAGATTGATCAAGTGGAGTATCTCTGAGATTGACTTGACTAATTCTAAGGCCGGATGGTTCTTCGGCCTGTGTGAAGCACCAAGCTCCGTTGATAAACAACCCGTCGGGCGATGGTGCAAGCTTGTCTTTGTAGGCGGCGACCGATGGATCAAGTCCGAAGTTTGGAAGCTCGGCGGTCGCGACAAACCGACCCGACGAGTCACGATCGACTGCGCACTTGGCAAGAAACTTCCCTGCAAATTTCCCATCTGCATCGGCCACCTGAATTCCAAAGTAGACGTCCGTTTCCGTATCGATGCGCCCACGAATTTCAAAGTGAGATCTGGAATTTACTTGCACCGGAGCGCCCTCGCCGTTGCCAACCCTTAACCCCACAAGATAGAGAAGTAGGCTTGGGTTATCTTCTGGAACGAAAGCCACCGCTTTCAAGAACGCTGGGTTTGCATCGCTAGCAGGAACCCACTTTCCATAGGTTTCGCCGGGGCCTTGATCGATGCGACTTCTCCAGTGTTGGACAATGCGCTCGATTGGTTGACTCTTCATAACTTGGTCTGCAGCCGCAATCACTCGGTGATTCGCTGGCACATCGATTTCATGCCCATCACTTGTGCGCGTCACGCGAACGGTGCCTTCGCGAACGCTTAACGCAGTCGCTGGAAGATCGGCTTCGACATCGAAACTGGTGCCCAGAACAGTTAGCGTTGCGGTTCGTGTTTGAATGACCATCGGCTGACCTTGCGGCTGCGGTGTGACGTCGGCAGCCATGCGGCCTTCGCGCAGACGCAACCGTTTTTGGCCATCGTCGCTAAAGGTCAACATCGATGCGCCTGAGATGGTTACTTCGGAACCGTCCTTGAATTGCAGTTAAAACCATGAGTCAGGAGACAGCCCTTCAATCGTGCCACCAGCTAACTCCGTGCCGACGCGAATGTCACGCACCAGCTCGCCTCGATCGCCCGTCCAGATCATTGGACCGCTAAGTCCGGTGATGCGGGCAATGGATGGATCGACATGGGGACGCCCCGGCAGGTTTTCCAGCACCGTAGACCGTTCCTGAATCAGCACCGTGGCCAGGCCGGCGATGACGATCAGCGACAACGCGAGCAGTGTTCCCAGAAGTTGGGTTCCGCCAGAGGAAAGCGTCTTTCGTGTGCGGGAATCATCGGGCGATTCGGTGCCGCTAAGAATTTTTATTCCGTCCGGATTCGACGCTTGCCCTTCGCGGACGGCTTCGGCCAGTTGGGTGTCCCAATGGACGTGCTGAATGAACAGCTTTCGCGCCGCCGGGTCGGTGTCGAGCCATTCGGCAAGACGTTCCTGGTCGCGTTCGTCCAGTTCGCCGTGGAGATGGCGGTCGATGAGATCTTCGAGTTCGCGACCGTCGGTCATTGCGCGGCCCTCAGGCTGTTTTCCACACACGATTTCAGTTGGCTGCATTCTTCCTCGCAGACATTCTGGACGTGCGGGATCTTCGTGA
>CALDJX010000221.1 GCA_937899075.1 uncultured Planctomyces sp.
GAAAGGACCATTGAAGACTCTTTGGATCCAATTGTTCGGAGCTACTCAAGTCTCCACTGCCACTACTGCCTCCAGTCATCAACAAGAGCGGTCTGGTCGCGGAATGTTCGGAGCTGAAAGGGGCTGCTCTGGCCAAATGGGTGCAGGACGCGGCTCAACGTTCCTACGCAAAGAAAATTGGCCGTGACGCCGTGCAACTTCTGATTGAACTGGCAGGCTCAGCTCTCGGACAGCTTGATCAGGAACTTGCGAAACTGGCGTCCTACGTTGGCGACCTGCCGACGATTGACGTCGAAGCAGTTCGGCGACTGGTTGGCGGCTGGAAAGCCGAAACGACCTGGGTGATGACGGACGCCGTTCGTGACGGACGACTCGGCGACGCGTTGACGGCTCTCGACAAACTGCTCAACAGCGGCGAGTCACCTCATCGGATTCTCGGCGGGATCGCTTACGTCTTTCGAAAGATGTCAATCGCGACCGAGCTGTCGCGGACCGGACTGCAGCTGAACGCCGCACTTAAAGCCGCCGGTGCATTCCCCAATGAGTACGACCGAGCCGGCCGCTATCTCAAACGCATCGGCCGTCCGAAAGCTGCCAGAATCGCGTCATGGCTGCTGGAAGCCGAAACCGGTTTGAAGGGCGGTAGCCGAATGCCCGAACGCAGCCAGATCGAACTGCTGCTGGTCAGGCTCGCGGGAGCCGCGTGAACTTTTTGTAGGCTGGAACAAGCACAGCGCAGTTCCGGCATTCCAGCCCACCCTCACATCGCATTTGCCGGAACTGCGCTGTGCTTGTTCCAGCCTACGTTTCTAGCATGTCACTCGGTTGGTTTGTCGAAGAACGGAAACAACTTCTTCAACTCGGCCTTTGACGGCTGGCGGCCGTACTCGCAGACCTGGTAAGCCTCGGCATGTTTGATCGCCTTGCCAGCGTCCTGACCGTACCACTCGATCAGCGTGTCGCGATAAAGGTCGGCGATTCGGCCGTTCCTTCGACTCCAGGATTCTCGCAGAATTTCTTTTCTCGCGACGGGATCGCCGGCTTGCCGTTTGATCAACGTTTCTTCAGAACCAAGAGCCCCGCCTTCGTAGACCTGTGAAACCAGAGCGTCGACCGCGTTGACTTTTTCGTCAAAGACATCGTCCAGCGAAATGGCGATGTCAGCTTCAAAGGCGTATGGCTTCTTGAATCGATCCGGGTAGTACATGAAGACCGGATTCTTCGTCAGCGGCTTCGTGTCAGGAACGAAAAACGGAACCGCCACCATGAACGCGGCATCCTGCACGAGGATGCCCGTGTAGCGGTGGTCGGGGTGGTAGTCGTTCGGTCGGTGGGCGAGAACCAGGTCCGCGTTCCATTCTCGAATGAGCCGAGCGATCGTTCGTCGGTTTTCGAGAGTGGGCATCAACTCGCCGTCGTGAATGTCGAGGACCTGGACTGTCGTGCCCATCCGACGAGCCGCTTCCTGAACTTCCTGTGTCCGCCGAATCGCCAGCGGCCCTCCTGCCATGCTCCAGTGACCAATGTCTCCGTTGGTCACCGACACGAGTTTCACATGATGTCCGAGCTTCGCCCATTTGATGGCTGAACCACCCATCTGAAACTCAGCGTCGTCCGGATGAGCACCGAAAGCGATGATGCGCAGCTTGCCATCGTCGACTTTCTCATCAGCGTACGCTGCCGTCGAACATCGAAAACTCAAAGCCAGAAACAGGAGGAGCGTCGTCAAACGTGTCATTGCCATGGCCTTCTGAAAGAGGATTTTGATTAACGATTCATAAGCGGATTGGTAATCGTTGCAATGTTAGGGGCTGACGCAAAGGCGCTAAGTCGCAGAGTTTCGCAAAGAGCTTTGATCGACTCCTTTGCGAGACTTTGCGTTTCGGCGCCTTTGCGTCAGTTTTCACATTCCGATTCCTGCTGACGGCGACGTTCAAGAAGCGGTCCGTCGTTGCCTGGGAACGAAACGAAAAACGCCGAGGTCTCGCGAAGACTGCGAAACCTCGGCGTTGAATTTTCAAGAGAGTCACCGACCAGAAGATCACTTGCCTTCCGTCGCGGCTGGCTTTTCAGTGGCAGCGTCGGAATTTTCCGCCGGCTTCGCTGGCTCGGGAGAAGCCTTCTCGGCTGGAGCAGGTTCTTCGGTGGCAGCCTTCGGCTCAGCCGGTGCCGATTTGGCTGGTGCCGGCTTGGCTGGTGCTTCCGTATTCGGTTTAACGGGCTCTGGCTTGGCGGGCGATTCCGTATCCGGCTTGGCGGGTGCTGGCTTCGCAGGTTCTGGTTTGGCCGCGTCGGCTGCTGGAGTTTTCGCGTCTTCGGCCGGAGCGTCAGTTTTCGCGGGAGCTGCCGGTTTCGCCGGAACAGCCGGTTTCAGGCCATCGGGCAAAGAGTTCAGAATCGAGGCGGCAGGGTCGCCGGTTGGTGCCGCAGCCTTGTCTGCACCTTCTTCGGATTCTTCCTTCACCTTTATCTTCACGAGCTGATCACGGTTAAGACGCAGCTTCTCGAAGTCTTCTTCCGTGATGACGTAGTACCAGTCGGCAAAACGATCGTTGAGTTCGTCGACTTTCGTTCTGCCTTCTTCAGCCTTTTCCTCGCGGCTTTTGACATCCGTCCCATACTTCGTCAAGTCGGCCCGATACTTCTCAATCGCTCGCTGATAAATGTCTCCGAGATTCGGCTCATCCTTCTTCTTTTCAGCAGCTGAGTCGTCGGCCTTTTTGGCATCAGCAGTTGGTTCGTCAGACTTCGCCGCGTCAGCGTCAACAGTCTTCTCCTCGCCGTCGGCTGGTTTGTCTGCATCGCCGGCTTTGTCTGCGGCCGCCGCGTCGTCTGTTTTTACAGGCACTTCGGCTGGCTTAACGACGTTGCCTTTGTCGTCAACTTCGACGCCTTCCGGAACGTCGGGTTTGATCGGAGCAATCGGTGCAGGGCCGAGCAAGTCTTCGCTGAATGAAGCTCGCACAACCAGATAACGGCTTTTGGTTTTCTTGTTCTCGTCTTCCTCTTCCTCGCTGGCTTCTTCTGAACCGGGAGGATCGGCAGGCTTCTGCTCACTGTCAGACTTCTCAGCTTTAGCAGTCTTGCCACCGATTTCGATTTCGTCGTCCGAACCTTCGAACTGGTTTCCGAAGCTCATGTGAAACTGCACGCCGTCTTTCAGCGACGCAACCAGTTCCCCGGCCTTGGCGTAAAGGCGAATGTCGTTTGCTTCGCGATTCTGGTAGACCTCGAAACCCTTCGACACAAGGCTGTTTTGCACCAACTTAATAACAGCGCGAACCATCTGTGGATTCTGAGCAGCCGCTGGAGGCAGCGCAATCCCGAGGTCACCTTGCAGAATTGTCCGGCCCTCGTATTCCGGCTTGCGACGGACGCCGGACAGCTTCAGATTGTCAATCACGTTGACCATGGCCGTGACGTCGTCTTTGTTGACTTCCTCAGTCTCTTCATTCAGTCCGCCAAGCGCCCAGTCGTCAGACGACGTGGCACGAGACAGCGTTGCATCAACAACTTCCGAGTAAACTTCGCCTTCGACGTTCGTCGAACGGGCTTCCAGTTTTGTCAGGTCGTCGCGATCCAGTTTCAGCAGGTCAGCTTCGACCCAGTCTCCGAACTTCGTCGAGATGTCGACGTCGAGTTCGGTGATGTAGGTCTCTTTTTCTTCGGGATGACGGACGTAGTAACGGTTGTCGCCTTCCGGCAACTTCTTGCCGATGATCAGGTCAGCAACGGCGATCTCGCTCTCTTTCATGAGAGTCAGCCGTTGCCCGCGCCCTTTGAGCGTGTCAGTTGCTTCACCCAGCGGATCGACAACGCCGAAACGTTCGTGATCGGCGGCAACTCGGCTGGCCACGGCTCCGCGTGTGACACCGATGAGCGTTCGAGCGGTTTTCGCCAGTCGCTCTTCGCCGTCAGCCGGGTAGTTGTGATGCGAGGGGATTCGCCAGGTACCGTCCTTCTTCTGAACGGTAAAGACGCGAGCAGACGCGGTGTCTTCGTTGTAAGCCACAACCCGGACGGCCGTCGCCAGATTCGGATCCTTGAAGTCCGCGAAGAACGGCTTGCCAACATTGGCGAAGTCGTCGATCGGAGTTGGTTTAGTCAGCGAACTGGTTAATCCAGCAAGTCCCGCCATGACGGCGGCCGCGATGACGAATTTAAGAGTCTGGCTGTTGGTATTCATACTTCTCACCCGGTGAATGCAGGTTGAGGTTGATAGATTCAAAACGTCCGCAGTTGTGTCGATCGTCTATTTATTTATTGTCGCGAAAGACGGCGCACTTCTTCGATGTCTTTCTGCTCAGCCATCAGTCTCAAGCCGAGGACGAACATTCCAAGGAAAATCGAAGGCAGCGGCGGCAGGATCACTGCCCAGAACCTGAAGTTGTTTTCGGTCTGCTTGATCTGCCGCTGCTCGCGAGCTTTCAACTGCTCAAGCTTCTCTGCTTTGTCCCGGTCGATGTTCGCCTTCTGGACGTCAAGCTCTCGCTGTTTACGTTGAGCGGCGATTTCCATCCGCTGACGTTTTTCGATCAAAGTCAGTGTCTCGTCAGCGTCGATCTTTTCGATTTCCTTGTCGAGTTCGGTCGTCACTTTTTCAAGAGCCTCTTCTGCTTCCTTCTCGGCCTGCTCTCGTTGTTCCTGCGAATTCTCGCGGAACTGATCTGCCTGTTTCTGAACTTCTTTCAGCGTTCTGTGCTGCGGTCGTCGTTTGCGAAGATCGACGTAAGAAGTATCACCGGCGAGCACGTCGACGCAGTTCAGAATGAACTTCACATTGTCGAGTTTCAAGCCGTGCATGTCGCTCTGCACGACGTTGAACAGTGCGTCCGAAACGATGTCCACGTCAGCGACGTAGATCGCGTTGATCTTGTGATTCGCACTCTTCTCACCGGTGATGTGGGCGGCGACTGTTGCCCCAACATTCTTCTCATCCGCCAGCGTTCGACGGACACGTGAAGGGTCTTTCGGCTGTATTCCGAAAAAGCTGGATCCCATCAGGTCAGACCATCTCGACACGCCAGTACGAATTCCAACGCGAAGGAGGGGCTCAAATTTGAGGACCTGTTTATCTTCTGCTGGAGGCAGAATCCGTCCCGCGTAAAGCATCAACAGTTCCTGAAGCCCGCTGGTCACCGCACTCTTTGTGCTGATGGCTTCTGAGTTGCCATTCAGTGGCGTGATGAAGACGTAGTCCGGTGGGAGATCGACGAACGTTGGGTGCGGATTCGTCTGATCCCAGACGACGATGTCGTTTTGCCATGATAAATCCAGGGCTCGCATCAACGGTCCAGCGTTTCCATTATCCGCTCGCGGTTCAGCCGGTTGTTGTCCGCCGCCGCCAAACATTCCGCCTCCGCCACCTTGTGGAGGCTTCGCCTGGCTCGGAGACATTCTTGGATCAATCAGTGGTAGCGGATCGTCGAGGATGAGCGTCGGTTTCCCGGACTTCACGTAGTCGACAAAATTAGCCATCTGGGGATCAGTCAACGACGATGGCACCGCGGCGATCAGGACGTCGATTTCGTCCACGATTTTCGAATCAGGGCTGACTTCGAGGACCTTGTATTGCTTCTTAAGTTCACGCTGGATTCGCCATTCGGCCGAACTCCGCATGCTGGTCATGTCGAAGCCGCCGTTGACTTTGGCGTCGGTTCGCAACATGCCCACTGTGAGACGATCTTCCTGCGAGACCGTTCGAACAGAGCGGGTCAGTTCGTACTCGACCGAAGTTCCGATGTCGAAGAACGGGACAATGACTTCGTCAAAGGCTCCGGAAATGACGGCTCCCATGAAGACGTCAACCCGCTGGAATCGTCCGTCGACTTCGGACTGCACCGGCGTCGGCATGATTCCGAAATGTTCGGCTTCTTCAGCCGCTTCGCTGAAAGGAGTGACTTCGACGAAGCGGACTTCAACCTGCTTGCTCATGCGGTCGTACTGACGAAGCAGGCCCTTCAGACGAGTCTGTTGCCCGACATAGTCGCGAGGAACTTCCGGGCTGATGAAAGCCTGAATCGTGACCTTGTTTTCGATCTTGCCGACCAGTTCGTGAGTCGTGTCTGAAAGCGTGTAAAGCTTCTCGCCCGTCATGTCGAAACGGAGGCCGAGTGCTTCGCTGGCCGTCGTCACGACCGAATTTCCAGCCAGCAGTGCAACGAGCAGACAAACGATTCGAACGGCGAAGTGACCGCCGACTGGCAGTCCCTGCTGATCACTGACCCAATGTCGCCGGCCGATGAAGACCGCGTTGAGGTATAGCGAAAAGACGATCAGCGAGAGGAAGTAAACCAGCCCGCTGAACGGCACAACGCCGATCGCAAACTCGTTCAGTCGTTCGCCCAGACTCAGTTCGCTGCAGAATGAATTCAGCATGTCACTTGCTGAGTCGGCGAATGTTGGATTTTCAATGACGGGTCGGCTGGTAACCAGGTGGCCGATGAAGATCGGAACGGCACAGATGGCTGCTCCCAGTACAAACGCCACCGTGACACTGCTGGTGAGGACCGAAGCAAACATGCCGAGGCTGATGAGTGTCGAACCGGCCAGCCAGTATCCTAAGTACGTTGTCAGCAACAGGCCCCAGTCGGGGTCGGCGTAGAAACCAAGCACGATCAACTGAGTCAGTGAAAAGGCCAGAGCCACTCCGTAAACAACAACCAGTGACAGGAACTTTCCGAGCAGAATTTCGAAGTCCGTCGCCGGCAGAGTGAAGAGGAGTTCGTCGGTTCCCAGCCGCTTCTCTTCCGCCCACGACGTCATCGTGATGGCCGGAATGATGAAGAGCAGCAGGTAAGGAAACGCTGCTGTGAGCTGATCGAGGTTGGCGAGGTTGTTCGTGAAGAACTGAGCGTTGAAGGCGCTCGACGCCGCAGCGATCACGAAGACCACAATGAAGAGGTAACCCAGTACCCCGGAGAAATAGCTCATCAGGTTTCGCTTCAATACAGCGAAAATCGTGTGAGTCCGCATTTCTCAATCCCGTTTATATCTTGAGTCAAAAGTTCGAGTTCGAAATCGGTGCGTCGAGACGCACCCTACATTCTGTTTTTCTCACGCTAAGCCGCTAAGAAAAAGAAGGAAAAGTCGGATCATTCCTTCGCGTCTTTGCGCCTTCGCGTGAGCCATTCATCCTGCTACGTCGCAACCGTCAGCTCGCGGAAGCGGTCTTCCATTTCCTGTTCCGTACCAGCCATGTCGCTGACCGGACCGTCGAAGACGACTCGGCCCTGATTGATCAG
Source organism: uncultured Planctomyces sp. (assembly GCA_937899075.1). Lineage (GTDB taxonomy): Bacteria > Planctomycetota > Planctomycetia > Planctomycetales > Planctomycetaceae > JABMPE01. Next base: position 7,245 of record CALDJX010000221.1, read on the forward strand.
GATGACTCGGCTGCAGACCGCCTGCACTTCGCGAAGTATGTGCGTCGACAGGAGGATCGTCTTGGTTTCGGCGAGGCTTGTGATCAAGTCACGGACGCCGTGAACCTGATTCGGATCCAGTCCGCTGGTTGGTTCGTCGAGGATCAGCACTTCCGGATCGTGGAGCAATGCCTGAGCCATGCCGACTCGCTGCCGAAAACCTTTCGACAGCTTGCTGATCGGCTTGCTCCAGACTGATTTCAGTGCACACCGAACGGCCACGAATTCCATCCGACTTTTCAGATCGTCGGCGAACATGCCGCGAGCCGAACCGAGGTACGAAAGCAGTCCCTTTGGCGTCATCTCTTCGTAGAGCGGACCGTTTTCAGGGAGATACCCGAGCATCTCGCTGGCCGCGATCCGGTCCGACTGAACGTTGTGGCCGCCGATGGTGGCAGAGCCTTTCGACGGAGCCAGATAGCCGGCGAGCATCTTCATCGTTGTCGATTTTCCGGCACCGTTCGGTCCGAGAAAAGCGGCAACCTGCCCGCGCGGAACAGAGAACGTCACATCCTCTGTCGCGACAAACGGGCCGTAGTATTTACTGAGACCTTTGGCCTCGATCATCGCCTCGCCCGGGGCTACTGACGAATTCTTTTCGCTGTCTGTCATGTCAGGTCGTTCTCGAAAAAGATTCGTGATTGACTTTCGGCTGCCGATACGGACGACGGTTCAGTCACCAGCGCGGAGCCATTGCAAAAACTCAAGCCTTATCTCTGAAGCTGGCGTCACTCGGTAACGCCAGATAATTGCGTGCGGGACCTGGTCGGAATCCGACCGCCGGCAATCAGTCGAAGAGACTTCACCGGTTAATATTCCGGCTGGTCTCGGTTGCTGAGAGAAACTTCGAAGTTGACGAACTCCGGGCTTCGCCAGCAAAGGTGGGGAACGCCGATGTCGACCCAGGCCGCCATCTTTGTCCAGTGGAATGCACAGTTTTGAGTTGCTTCAGCAGACTCTTCACTGCATTTGATGCACGTGCTTCAGAATGTTTCGAACCCGACTGGTTGAACTCCGGGCCCGTCTGACATCGAGCCAGAATCGATCACCGGTAGTATCAGATTCACACTCACCGCACGCGTACGGAAAAATAATTCGCCAGTTGGAGCTTTTCCAGCATACCGAAGAAAAAGTTATCCAGTCAGCCCCGTCGCCGAAGTCAGCAGGATGGGTTCCGCTATTCGAACACCCGGAAACCTGCTTACAATCGCCGTCGGTTGGCCGGTCATCATTGCGGCTGCCTCGCCAAACATCCAGCGACGGCACACCATTGTCGAAATCACGACGGTTCAGACACGAGCAGACTGGAATCCCCAGGCACCATGCTGAACGACCAGGAAATCATGGAACGAGTCCGGTCCGGGCAAGTCGAACTGTTCGACGAGCTGGTCAACCGCCATCGACCATCCATGCTCCGAGCCGCTGTCAGCAAGTTGCGAGACCAGGCAGTCGCCGAAGAAGCCGTGCAGGACGCGTTTCTGGCGGCCTTTGCTTATCGGCACACGTACCGACCCGAGCATTCATTCCGCGGCTGGCTGTGGACGATTCTGCTGAACACCTGCCGCGGTCTGGCGAAGCGCGAGCTTGGCCGAATTGATCGTGCCGGTCGCCATTCAGAATTCACGGCGGCAGCCGAACCGTGTTCATCCGGAGACGCCCTCAGCCGGCTTGTCCGAGCCGAACAGGCAGCATTACTTTTCCGATTTCTCGATGAGCTGCCAGAACCTCAGGCCGACGCGTTGCGGCTCCGATTCTTCGGCGAATTGAAATTCGACGAAATCGCCCACGTCATGAAGTGCAGCACGAACGGTGCAAAACAACGAGTCCGATCCGGGCTTGAGAGGCTTTCGGCGAACTTACGCCGAGCCGACGTTTCGAGCATCGATGCCAGCGACCTGTCACGGAGCCATGGTTCCGAAGGAGAAATAAAATGAATTGCGATCAGGCATTCGACGCACTGACTGACCAAAGCCGGCGAGACTCCGACGCGCTGATCCTGCATCTCGACAGTTGCCCGCGCTGCCGCGACATGGCCGACATGCTGGATCCGGCATTGGACCTGTTTGGCGACGTCCTGCAGGCATCCGGCGAGTTCGAAGCTCCAACACAACCGGAATCCTTCGAGACCGACTACTCCGCGACTCTCGAGTCCCGACCGAACTCGGAAAGTTCCCCGTCCAGCAAACCTCGAACGGCGAATCGTCCCTGGCTGCAAACATCTCAGCGCCGAGCAGCGTCACAACGAGACGGCTTTCGTGTCGCGGCGTTCCTGATGCTGATTGCCGTCATGACGGCGGCAATGGTCAACGTGGAACGCGGCGGAAGAAATGACGCGGTTGCTATTTCCCTGCCGGCCGACTGCCAGCGAAGTTCGGAAACTGAGTCCAGCTCAGACAATGTCGTCGCCGGTTGCGTGGCCTGTCACTTAAACACGGAATCCCTGGCAACTCTGCAGCCAACCCAGCGGACTCACGCGAGACAACTCGTGCAACGATGCGTGAGTTGTCATCTCGATATGACGACTGATCAATACCTCGCCGAGCTAACATCCGACACTCATCCAGATTCGAAAACGGCACCGCCCTTTCAGCTGGCCTCATGCCTCTTCGGCCGCAGCGGCGGACCATCCCAACTGTAGAGCCAACTTTCGTTCCTGCTCAGGCATCTCTCGCCAAGGTCTTGCCACAGTGTCCTCAGAGAAATCTTCTTCTTTGCTCTGTGGACTCTGTGATCTCTGTGGCAAAATCCTGACGGCATTTCGTCAGTGCCGCAGCCTCCGAAGTCGCTTTCGGATTGCATGACATCGCAAAACGAAAAAAGCCCGAGCCTCGACAAGTCGAAGCTCGGGCCGTTGTTTTCTCGTAATAGCGATTACGAGGAGGTGGAGGGCGAAAAGCACCCGCCGGTGATTCAGCCAGTCGCACCTCTCATAGTAAAGCCAGAAATCACAAACCACCTCCTTTCTAATGCCTGTTTAAGTCGCCCGGAGCCTTGCAGGTTAAACCCGCTCCGCACAACGGAACCACACTCGTGCCGCGTCAGCACGAACGACTCACTTATCCTGACGATTTCTCAATACGGGGCAACCCCAGTTTGGCGAGATTTGTCTCTTCAACAGCCGACACAACGGAACACTCGTGTCAGGCCAGAATTTCTTTTACCGGATGATGATCCTCGACGCCGGTCAACCGAACATCAAGCCCTTGGAATTTCGCGGACAGACGTCGATGGTCGATGCCCAGGCACTGCAGAATCGTCGCATTCATGTCGTGAATGTGGACGGGATTTTCCGTGACGTTGTAGCTGAAGTCGTCGGTCTCGCCGTGGACGACGCCCGGCTTAATGCCGCCACCGGCCATCCAGATTGAGAAGCACCGCGGGTGATGATCGCGTCCGTAATTCTCGCGAGTCAGTTTCCCCTGGCAGTACGCTGTTCGACCAAACTCGCCGCCCCACACAACGAGAGTGTCCTTCAGCATGTCTCGCTGCTTGAGATCCTGAATCAACGCCCACGACGCCTGATCGACATCGCGGGCCTGGTTCGGAAGATCGTTGGCGATGTTTCCGTGCTGGTCCCAGCCTCGATGAAAGAGCTGCACGAAACGCACGTCCTTCTCGACCATCCGCCGAGCCATCAGTGCGCAGTAGGCAAACGTGCCGGGCTTCTCGGCGTCCGGTCCGTACATTTCGAGAGTGCTCTTTGTCTCGCCCGAAAGTTCCATCAGCTCGGGCACGGAACTCTGCATCTTGAACGCCATCTCGTACTGATTGATCCTTGCCTGTGTCGCCGGATCGCCGACCTGCTCGAAGGTTTTCTGATTGAGTCGAGCCAGCGAGTCCAGCATCCGTCGTCGAACTTCAGGACTGACGCCATCGGGGTTGGAAAGAAACAGCACCGGATCGCCAGATCGACGCAGAGCGACACCCTGATGCTTCGTCGGCAGAAAACCAGCACCCCACAGACGGTTGTAAATCGCCTGAGCCTGCTGGCGACCGGTCCATGTTGGCGTCATCACCATAAACGCGGGCAGGTTGCTGTTCAGCGAGCCCAGTCCGTAATTCAACCAGGACCCCAGACTCGGACGGCCCGGCAATTGATTGCCCGTGCAAATGTAAGTGATGGCCGGATCGTGGTTGATCGCTTCGGTGTGCAGAGACTTCACGATCGCAAGGTCGTCGACCATCTTCGCGGTGTGAGGCAGCAACTCGCTGATCCACGCACCGCTCTTTCCATGTTGAGCGAACTTGAACTTCGACGGAGCCAGCGGAAACCGTTTCTGCTTCGAAGTCATCGTCGTCAGCCGCTGGCCATTGCGCACGGACTCGGGCAAATCCTTGTCGAACATATCCGACAGCTTCGGCTTATGATCGAAGAAGTCGATCTGGCTGGGAGCACCGGCCATGAACAGGTAGATCGCCCGCTTCGCTTTGGGAGCAAAGTGCGGAAGCGACGGCAGACCTCCAACTCGATCAGGTTGTGCGAACTTTGAATCAGTCGTCGCCCCACGCGACTGCTCGCCCATCAAAGACGCCAGCGCTGCCGTACCGAGCCCCAACGCTCCCTGCCCGAAAAAGTGCCGGCGAGTGATCGCTGAGTAGTAATTCTGAAAGGTGTTCATAGTCTGCCTCGCAACCGTAGGTCAGGCTTTGCCTGACGGAGTTTCTCAATCTGAAAATCAACCACGAAAGAAACGAAATCACACGAAAAATCATGCTGATCTTTCCGTGTGATTTCGTGCCTTCCGTGGTCCTCTTTTGAAATATCAAGGGGCGTAAGGACTTCGTCAGGCAGAGCCTGACCTACGACGTTGATCAAAATTCATCGGCCGTTGACGGTTGCTCGGGCCAGGCCCACTCCAGATTCAATTGACCGTCCGAGACGGAAAAGGCGACATCGATAAAACCGTCTCCTTCGTGAAAGGTGTCGCTGCAACCATCCTGAAACGTCCAGTCGAAATTCAAAACTGCTCTACCGCTACGGTCCGATTGAAACTCGATCGACTTTACGGACAGGCTACCGTCGACGTACGAAGCGTGACCGTAATGAAGCCTCGCCCAGATCGCCGCTGCTTCCGAACAGGCTTCGACGTGATCGCTCAACAGTTCGCGGATCCGTTTCTGAGACCGCTCTGAGTCCTCTCCATTGGGTAATTCAATTGCGATCAGAATCTTCTTAGGAGTCATGTTGTCTCGTACAGATTTTCGGGTTCGCAACCACCGTTGAGCGACGACGTGTGCCACCGATTTAATTCTTCGTCAACACTTCATCCAGATTCAAAACAAGATTCGCACCGATGATCCACGCGGCCCGTTCGGCAACCTGTGATGATTCACCGCTGGTTGGCACGGTCGTTCCAACCAACTTCGCCGCAGCTTCGCCATCCTTTGAATAGGCTGCCTGAAGATCGGTAATCGCCGCTACGAGTTCCGCGACTTCTGAAGTCTCGGGTTTTCGCGACGTGCATAAACGCATCATGTACGCGGCACGCGACTCGGTCGTCTTTCCACCTTCCCGCAGCACTCGATCAGCAAGCCCGCGAGCACACTCGAAATATTGCGGATCGTTAAGCAGCAGCAGCGCCTGCAGAGGTGTGTTGGTCCGCTCGCGTCGGACCGTGCACGATTCGCGAGACGGAGCGTCGATGATGCTCATCTGAGGTGCCGGCGCGGTCCTCTTTAGAAACGTGTACAGCGTTCGGCGATGGACTTTGTCAGGGCCTTTGTCTGCCGTAAATCGAACGGTGTTTGAGCCGCTATAACCAACGGCAAACCACAGCCCGTCAGGTTGCGGCGGTTTAACGCTGGGGCCGCCAAGTTTCTCAACCAGCAGGCCGCTGACAAACAACGCCTGGTCCCGCAGAACTTCGGCATCGAGCCGGAAACGCGGCCCGCGAGACAGCAGCCGGTTCTCTGGATCCAACTCGACGGAACCCCGAACGGTCGCCGACTGCTGGTAAGTTTCGGACATGACGATCCGACGCAACGTCTGTTGAACATCCCAGTCATCGTCCTGAAGCTGCACGGCCAGCCAATCAAGCAGTTCCGGATGGCTTGCGGGCTCGCCCTGAGAACCGAAGTCCTCGGACGTTTTCACCAGGCCTGTTCCGAAAAAATGCTGCCAGAACCGGTTAACCGTCACGCGAGCCATCAGCGGATGCTGCCGGCTGGTTAGCCATCGTGCGAGTCCCAGCCGATTAGCCGGTGCATCATCTGGCAGCGGGGGCAGCACAGCCGGAACAGCTCGCGGCACCACGCCGAGCGGCTGGTCGTACTCGCCTCGATTCAAAATGTGTGCTGGTTTTGGTTCTTTCTTCTCACGGTAGACAAGCGTTGTTGCTGCACCCTTTTCGGTGTCGGTGACTTTTTTCTGTGAATCCGCGATCGACTTGTGCAGCGGATCGAAGATGCTGCGCGACGTCGAGCAAACGTGCTCAATAAAGTAGCCCAGCAATTGCTTCTGCTGAGCATCGCTGCGCTTCGGCGATTCGATCATGACGATTGGCTTGATTTCCGCCGGTAACGATGCCGCGTTCGCCGCTTTCTGATCCTGCTCCCACACGAGCAGCGAATCATAGACCGGCGTCTGGTCCGCCTTGCTGACGATCCCGGCCTTATCCCAATAGACCGTTCCATCGAATTGGGTAAACGCCCAACCGTTAATCATTGATCCGGCCTTCAATCCGACTTCTGCCACCGGCACTTCGAGCCGCACCCACTTTGCCTTTTCAGGCAGCGCACCTTTGGCGAAGCGGCTGTGTGAATTCTTTGAGCCCCAGTCGATCGCATCGTCGCCCCAGAACGCGCGGTGGTTCCACGAGCCATCATTGAACTGCAGCATGATTTCCTTGGGAGGATTCTTTTCATCGAGGTAGACGTAGCAGAAGAAAACGTCGCCGTCGACAATCTTCAGTGGAGTCTTTGCCTGATCGAAGAAGTGCTGACTCAGTCCGGTCGCCGTCCGCGTCGACGATTTCTCGCCGCTGAAAACCGGTTTCGGTTTCGACACGAATTCCCATCCGCCTTGCGCACGTCCGCCTTCCGGGACGCTGTCTTCAATCCAGACGAACTCCTTCGGCTCGGGAAGTTGCACGCTGGCCGGCGTCTCGGGCTCTGAATAATCGTACTTCGCAAGCTGCGTGTGGATGTCGTCGCGAAGATCGGAAGCCTTCTGCTTGAGTTCAGCGATCCGCCCTTTCTCATCGTCGGTCAACACCTTGATGACGGGTGCGTGATCTTTTTTGTTTCCGTCCAGCGGGTTGCCATCGATCGAGTTGAAGAACGCCGACATCGAGTAAAAGTCACGCTGCGTGAACGGGTCGTATTTGTGATCGTGGCAACGCGTACAATCAAAAGTCATCCCCAGGAAAATTGTCCCTGTGGTGATGACGCGGTCGACAACGTTTCGGATATGCACTTCTTCGGCGATCGATCCGCCTTCGCTGGTCGTGACATGGCAGCGGTTGAAACCCGTCGCGACCAACTGTTCTTCGGTCGGGTTTTCGAGCAGATCGCCAGCCAGTTGCTCGATCGTAAACTGATCGAACGGCATGTTCTGGTTGAAGGCTCGCACGACCCAGTCACGATACGGCCACATCTCGCGGTAGTTATCAAGGTGCAACCCGTGAGTGTCGCCGTAACGGGCGGCGTCGAGCCAGTACTTCGCCATGTGCTCGCCGTAGCGTTCTGACTTGAGCAGTCGATCGACAACTTTCACATACGCATTTTTCGAAGAGTCATTCAGAAACGCGTCGACCTCGGGCAGCGTTGGCGGAATGCCGGTCAGGTCGAGCGTCACTCGCCGAATCAGCGTTTCCTTCGCCGCTCGCGGGCCGGGCTCAAGCCCCTCGTCATCCAGTTGTTTCAAAACGAAATGATCAATCGAATTTCTGCACCAGTCTTTGCGAGAGACCTCAGGAAGTTCGTGCTTCACCGGCGGAATGAATGACCAATGTTCCTGCCAGTTTGCCCCTTGAGCGATCCACCGTTTCAACAGATCGATCTGCGCTGGCGTGAGTGACTTGGTCGAGTCTTTCGGCGGCATCTGCAAGTCTTCGTCGTCCGAAACGATCCTCGCGATGAGCTCACTCAATTCCGGTTTGCCCGGCACGATCACGGTCTCGTCAGAGTCCGCCTTTCCGAACGCGCTGTCTTTGCGGTCCAGCCGAAACCCACCTTCACGATGAGTCTCGTCCGGCCCGTGACACGCGTAACACTTGTCGGAAAGGATCGGTCGAATGTCCCGATCAAATTCGATCTTCCGCTCAGCCGCGTGCGAACAGTTTGCCATCGGCATTATCGCCAACAGGAATGCGCCAACCAGTTTATTCATATTTTTCTCGTTGCTTTTGCGACTACTTCGCAAATCAAAAGCGCCGACAATCACACGACTTCAACTGCGGTACTTTCAAGGTCTTCCGCAGCCGAATCAGACCAGATTAGCTGTCGGTCCGTTTCGACATCCTGGCGACCATTTCCGCGTGCGTTGAGACTCGACCAGCGTCAACGTCGGCAAGTCCCCGATCGATCTTCTGCTTGACGTAGATGTGGTACTGAATTTCTTCCCACGAAGCATCGTCAGAAAGCTCGTTTATCAACGAAAGCGCTTCCTCTTTTGCTGTCGACATAAGCCTCTCCACACGAACAGCCAACTACAAAACCGACGATTGACATCATAGCCATTCAGTCAGCGGCTTGGGAAACAGCAATCAGTCGTGCGCGAAAGGCCGGCTTTGTTTCGGCAAGGATTTCGCGGATTGCTTTCCTGTCTGAAATGCCGAGGTGCGTAAATGCGTTGCCCTCGTCTTCCGAACTGGACGGAGCAGTCAGCACTTCCAGCAGCTTCGAATAAACGGCGTCGGCCATCGGCTCTGGCAGAGCGTCGAACGCGTCCGAATAAATCAGAAAACTGCACGGGTACTTGAACAGTCGTGTTTGCAGATCGAAGTCCCGCAGCGATCGTCCTTTGCTGTCGCGTGGTCCTCTGGCCGAAAACTCTTCTGCAAAGTCCGACACTCCGGCGACGGGCGACGTGAGCGGAAACTCATCCTTGAACAGCAGATACTCGACCAGCTTCCCGGCCGCCGAGTCGATGCGGCGACTGGTACTTTCGCTCGAATAATTTTCCGCTCGTTTCAGCGCGGCATTCATCACAGAGTCGTGATGCTTTGCCCGGCGGGTTTCAAAGGACGCTCGCGTAATGAGATTGTGCATCTGCGACTGATGCTCCAGCACCATCAACGCCACCAGGTCGCTTGTTGGCTGAAGGTACGGCGAAGTTCGAAGCAACCGGCCGAGATTTTCAAGATTGGCCCCCGGCTCGGGATCAATCGGATCTTTGCGATTGTCGTCAGCGATCGCGTTTCCGAGATGCCGCATTTCGCCGTGGTTTCCCGTGACGTACCAGCCGCCGAAGCGTTTCTCAAACGGCGTTGAATGGTCCGTCGTGATTGTCCCCAGCCCGAAATGCGGCTGCCCGTCGCGCGATGGATAGACTGATCGAACAAGATGTCCGGGCACACCCTTCGTCCGGCTCGACGCATGACAGATCAAACACTGCCCACGATCGCGCACAAACTTTGGCGAGTCCGTGATCTGTTGCTTGAGCGTGTAAAAAATCGCTCCCTGTTCTGGATCAACCGTTGACACCTCGACAACGTCGCCGCGCTGAACCCAGCCGATGTACGTTTCATCGTTGAAGTAAAGGGCTCGCGGCCGGCTCGGCATGATCCGCCGCAATTGCAGACTCGTCTTCGAGAAAACCAGCAACTGCGACGACTGCGGCACGTTGAGTTGCTCCAGCACCGACGGCAACCAGCCGTGCTCATCATCCCACGTCAGCGACGCTTCGCCGTGGTCAAGCTTCTGCTGCAGAAAAGCGACTGGGTCATGCACAGGAGCCGTCGCATAGTTAATCGGCTCTCCTTCGAATTCCAGCTGGGCGAGAGCGTCACGACTTGCGGACAGGATGAAGATGAACAACCAGACCGAGACCAGCGTCTGAACTCGGCAAGTTGGTACGATCTTCACGATTGATGAATCGGAGTTTTGATGCACGGCGGGAACCTGAGAAGGCGAAGGCGGGGACGTGGCGGGAAGTCGCAGAATTCGACGGATTTCAGACGCCAATCGAACAGCTACGAAACAAGTCTGTTGAGGTGGGCTGTCTCTTCAGAAAAGGCAGGGCAAGCAGCGTGCCACAACATCTTCCACGCGTCAACGACGACTCCGGCGCGCGAACGGGCACGCAGCGTGCGAAACCGCACGATCTTCGACGCTAGCCCGCTGGTCAAAGCTGCCTGGTTCACGAACGCTCCCCCGTTCGGCATAATCCCGCCTCACGCGCGTTGAAAACCTCGCCGACCGCAAACATCCGTGGCGAAAACCCAGACTGGAGAGATCGTTGGCCGACCTGACCGTTGAACTGAATCGCCTGAAACTTCGCA